>CBFDEF010000100.1:0-5120 GCA_965603755.1 uncultured Arcobacteraceae bacterium | reverse complement strand
GAATGATTTGTTTTGTAAGATGAAATACTCATAGTGTAATAGCTCTCCATATTATAAAATATTTTTATTTTAATAGTAACTATAACAATTGTATCATTAAGATTTACTTATAATTTTAACTCGATAGTATATAAGAATATATTATACCAATAAGAACTAATATTTACTCTTAATATATAAATATTTTAAAATAATATAAGAAGTTTGTATATTTTATTTTATTAGGATAAAATATATTATGAATAAATTTAAAAGCTTAAATGATTTAGATAACTTTATAGAATTAATAGTTGACTTGGCTTTTGTTAAAGACATATATGGGGTATTTACACATTGTAATGAATCATATTTAAACTTTATTGGAAAAACTAGAAGTGAAGTAATTGGTAAAAGTGACCATGATCTTTTATCAAAAGAGGATGCCTATACCGTTACCTTAAATGATAAAAGTGTAATACAAAATAAGAAAAAGTCTGATTTTACAGATACTATTATCATGAATAATAATTATGTATATTTTCATACTACAAAACAACCACTATTTGATAAAAACAATAAAGTATTTGGAATATTTTGTGTTGCAAGAGATATTACTATTGAAAAACAATATGAAATTATATACAATGATACTAATGAATTATTAGAGTATATTGCAATAAAAAATGATTTATATCTAACTCTTGATAAAATAGTTGAACTAGCACAAAATAGAAATAAAGATGCTAAATGTTCTATTTTATTACTTGATGATTCTAAAGAACATTTAATAATTGGTTCTGCTAAAAGCTTACCTGATTTTTATAATAAGGCTATTACTGGAATAAAAATAGGTAATAAGATTGGTTCATGTGGTAGTGCTGCTTATCATAAAAAAAGAGTTATTGTTGGAGATATAAACACTCATGAAAATTGGAGTAATTATCTAGGATTAACAAAAAAAGCAAATCTTCATTCATGTTGGTCTGAGCCAATTTTTTCTTTAAATAATGATATACTAGGAACATTTGCTATGTATACAAGTTATCCGAAAGAACCATCAGAATTTGAACTTAGATTAATTTCAACATATGCACATATTGCGGCAGTAGCTATTGACAAATATAACAATCATAAAAATATGATAATGAAAGATAAATTATTATTTGAACAATCAAAAATGGTAGCAATGGGAGAAATGATTGGTAACATAGCTCATCAATGGAGACAACCATTATCTGTAATATCAACAGCTGCTACTGGTATGAAAATAGAAAAAGAACATGGACTTTTGACAGATGCTAATTTATATAAATCATGTATAGCAATAAATAATAACGCACAATATCTATCAAAAACAATAGATGACTTTAAAAATTTTATTAAAGGTGATAGAAGAAAAAAAATATTTAATTTAAAAGACAATATTAAAAGTTTTTTAAATTTAGTTGAAGGTTCAATTAAAAGTGATGATATAAATATGATTTTAGATTTGCAAGAAGATATTAAAATAGATGGATATAAAAACGAATTAACTCAATGTATAATCAATGTTTTTAATAATGCTAAAGATGTATTAATAGAAAAAGAGATTAAAAATAAACTTATATTTATATCTACATCTATTAAAGACAATAAAGCTATTATAAAACTAAAAGATAATGGTGGTGGAATACCACAAGATATTATAAACAAACTATTTGAACCATATTTTACAACTAAACATCAATCTCAAGGGACAGGATTAGGACTTCATATGACCTATAATTTTATTGTTGATGGAATGGGCGGAACTATTGATGCTAATAATATAGAGTTTAAATATGATGGTAAAAATTATTCAGGGGCTGAGTTTATTGTTAGTTTACCAATGCAATAAAAATATATCTATATTTTTATAGATATATTAAAAATTATGAAGTTTTATCAGAACCATCTATAAACTTAAATAAATCATTAATCTTCAATGGTTTACTATATAAATACCCTTGAAATATACTACAATTCATATTTTTAAGAATATTAGATTGTTCAATCGTCTCAACACCCTCTGCTACAGTATCTAATTTAAGTGCTTTTGCTAGTGCAATTGTTGCTTCTACTATAGCTTTATCTTCATCATTTTTTTCTATTTCAGATATAAACTCTCTGTCAATTTTTAAAGTATCTATTGGCATCTTTTTTAAATAAACTAAAGAGGAGTATCCTGTTCCGAAATCATCAATAGAAAGCCGTATCCCAATATTTTTTAATTCATTTAAAACAGGTATAACATTTTGAATATTGTTCATAAGAGCTGTTTCTGTTATTTCAAACTCTAAAGTCTTAATATCTACTTTTGTTGTTTTAATTAATTGTTTAACATCATGAAGAAATCTTTTATCCTCTAGCTGTTTACCTGAAATATTTATTGCCATTTTATATTTAGTATCACTATACATTTTATCTATAATATTTAAATCATTAAATGCTTTTTCTAAAACCCAAAGTCCAATATCATAAATATATCCAGATTGTTCAGCAACAGGGATAAACTCATCAGGAGTTACAGATCCAAGTTTATGATCAGTCCATCTAATTAAAGCTTCAAATCCTAAAATTCTTTTTTCCTTACAAGAAACTTTTGGTTGATATACTAGTGAAAACTCATTATTCTCTACAGCATGACGAAGTCTGGTATCAAGTTCTAATCTTCTTTTTGCAATTTTATTCATATCTTCATTGAAGTATTTAAAATTGTTTTTACCACTATCTTTTGCTTGATACATTGCTGTATCTGCATTTTGTAACAAAGTATCATATGTTATTGCATTATCAGGAAATAGACTAACTCCTATACTCCAGCCTACATTCACTTCAGCATTGTCAAGTGTTATTGGATATTTAACTGTATCTATAATTTTAACTGCAAGTTGAGAAATGTTTAATAGATTATCATATGGGATTAATATAATAAATTCATCCCCTCCTAATCTTGCAAATATTGAATCTTCTGAAATAATTGCGCTTATAAGTTTACTAACATGAATTAATATTTTATCTCCAAAAAGGTGTCCTAAAGAATCATTAACCCACTTGAAGTTATCGAGATCTAAAAATAAAATTGCAAACTTTTTATCATTAAAGTGGGATGATTTTATAAAGCTTTCTACCTCTTGTTGAAAAAGTTTTCTATTTGGTAGTTTTGTTAAGAAATCATAATATGCAAGTTGTGTTATCTTTTTTTCATTCTCTTTGGATTGTGTAATATCATGTGATATCCCAATATAGTTAATAACATTGTTGTTATCATCTTTTACTACAATAATTGATTCAGATGCAGCATATATCTCACCACATTTTTTTCTATCCCAAATCTCGCCTACCCAAATACCTTTAGAGTTAATATCATCCCACATCTGATTATAAAAATCTCTATCACCCCATCCGGAGCTTAATACTTTCGGGTTTTTACCTTTTACTTCATGTAATGAGTATCCTGTTAAATTTTCAAATGCTTTATTTAAAGTCACAATTTTATTATTAGCATCTGTAATGATTATAGCATCACTTGAATATTTAAATACATTTGATGCTAACTGAAGCTCTTTTTCATATTTTACCCTTTGTGTTATATCATGTACTGTACCTATTGATCTTATAGCTTTGCCATTTAAATCAATTTCGTGATTACATCTTTCTTCTACGAATTTTATATTACCTTGTTTAGTTACAACTCTATGTCTAATTTCATATGAACTTATATCTTCTATAGATTTTGAATAAGAATCATTTACAAGTTTGTGATCATCAGGATGTACATATTGTAAAAAAGCTTCATATGTCGCTCCAAACTCTTGAGGAGTTAGACCAAATATTCTATAAACTTCATCTGACCAATAAAGTTCATTAGTTATAAGATCTAACTCCCAATGTCCTATATTTGATAGTCTTTGTGCTTGATTTAGATTTTCTTGATGTTGAGTTAGATTTTTAATAAGTTTTTTTATATTTGAAATATCCCTATGGGTACCAATATATCCAACAAATTCACCATGTATATTAAATATTGGTGTACCACTTGTTTGAAGTGTAACCTCATGTCCATCTTTATGAATATTTACATTTTCTAAATCTTTAAAAGGTAATTGTTTAGATATATATTCTAAAAAAATATCTCCAACTCTTTTAGCTTCAGCTTCACTCATTAGTTTAAAAGGAGTATTTCCTATGATATCTTTAGCTTCATATCCTAAAAATTCCATTACTTTTGTTCCTACAAATGTGTATATACCATTTTTATCAACTTCCCATATCCAATCTGAAGATATTTCTGCAATTTCTGAAAGTCTTTCTCTCATATATTCAAGTTGATTTTCTATCTCTTTTTTATCAGATATATCTTTCCAATGAACATGTAGAAGTTCATTATCATCAATATTAAATTTTGTTAAAGTTACTTCAACAAAGAGATCACTACCATCGATTTTAGTATGTAACCATTCAAATCTAGCAACACCATCTTTGTATGCATTTTCAACTTTATTTTTAGCTTTATTAATTGATGCTTGACCATCAGGCTGTTTTTTTGGAGATATTTTACTTGGATCTATTTTTATAAGCTCTTCTTTGGAGTTAGCTCCCATAATAGTAATAGCCGCTTGATTACAATCTATAAAATTATCATCTTTAATTATTAGTATTGGATCAGGAGATAATTCAAATATAGTTTTGAATGTATTAACACTATTCATGATATGCCTTTGTATTAAATAATCTATTTAATACGATTATACTCACTTAAGTTTTAATTTAAAATAACTTTATTATTAGTTACAAAATTTATCATAATCTCTTCGTTTTATTTAAGATTATATAAAGTATTTTATGTATAGTAGGCAGAAAATTTAATTAATTAAAATTAATAAGAGTAGGGTTACCTATTAGGCATTATATTAATATTATACCTTTTACCTAGTTTTATTAAAATTGGAATTGTTAATATGCTTCCAGGTAGTAGTAAAAGGGGCAATAGGGCAGAAATTTTACCAACATCTTTTAATTGGTTAATTGCCTCTTTTATATCCTCTTCACTAGGGTTTTTATTCCCACCAAGTTGCTTATGAAGTAGATCTCGAAATACTATTATCATCTCTTTAGTTTGA
>CBFDEF010000099.1:0-5180 GCA_965603755.1 uncultured Arcobacteraceae bacterium | reverse complement strand
AAAGAGTTAGAGATAGAAAAAAACAAAGCACAAGAATCAACAAAACTAAAATCAGAATTTTTAGCAAATATGTCACATGAGATAAGAACACCAATGAATAGCATAATAGGGATGTCTCATCTTGTATTGCAAACTAATTTAAATGAGAAACAAAAAGATTATATTTTAAAGATTGATCATGGAGCAAACTCCTTACTTGGAATTATAAATGATATTTTAGATTTCTCAAAAATAGAAGCAGGAAAATTAGAAATAGATAAAATAGATTTTAATCTTGAAAAAATGATTAATGATGTATCAGATTTAGTTGCTTATAAAGCAGATGAAAAATCTCTTGAATTTGATATAAATTATAATAAAAATACACCATTTAATCTATATGGAGATAGTTTGCGAATCTCTCAAATATTAATTAATTTGATAAATAATGCTATAAAATTTACCAATAAAGGGTATGTAAAAGTAAATATATCTAATAAAGATGATATATATACATTTGAAATAATAGATAGCGGAATTGGAATAAGTGATGATCAAATAACTAAACTTTTTAAATCATTTTCTCAAGCAGATGGAAGTACTACCCGAATATATGGGGGAACTGGTCTTGGCTTATCTATATCAAAACAGTTAATTGAACTTATGAATGGAGAATTTAGTGTTCAAAGTAAACTTGATTTTGGTTCAATATTTACTTTTTCATTACCTTTATTAAAATCTACAAAAAAGATAAAAAATGAAAAGAAAAAGTCATTTAAAAAAGATGACATAAATATTTTAGGTGGAAGTAATATACTTTTAGTAGAGGATAATACAACAAATCAGGAGATAGTATTGGGATTACTTGAAAATAGTGGTATCAATATAGATATAGCAAACAATGGTCAAATAGCAATAGATATGTTTAAGAAAAAAAGTTATGAACTTATTTTAATGGATCTACAAATGCCAGTAATGGGAGGGATAGAAGCTACTAAAATAATAAGACAAATTAATAAAGATATACCTATTATTGCTTTAACTGCAAATGCAATGAAGAATGATATGGAAGAGACAAAACAAGCAGGTATGAATGAACATCTTAATAAACCAATCAATGTTGAGAAACTTTATAAAACATTATTAAAGTATTTATCAAAAAAAAGCGACATAGAAAAAAAAGAAAATACGGATACTCAAGATATAACTATACCAATATTTAAACATATTGATACAAATTTAGGACTTCAACATTTAGCTGGAAATAAAAAGTTGTATATTAAAATATTAAATAATTTTAAAACAAATTATAGTGATATAAATATAGATAATTTATCAGATGAAGAGTTTATCATTTTTATCCATACATTAAAAGGATTATCTGCAAATATTGGAGCAACTTCACTACATATTATAACAAAAGAGTTAGATAAAACACAAAATAAAGAGTTGCTTTATAAGTTACACGATGAGTTAAATTTAGTGTTAAATGAATTGATAGTATTAGATAAGAATATGAATAATAATATAATTTTAGAAGAATTAACAAATGAAAAAAAAGAGCAACTATTATTAAAACTAAAAGAGGCTATATCATCTAAAAGACCTCAAAAATATAAACCAATAATAGTTGAGATTGAAAAATATAAACTATTAAAAGAGGATAAAGAGTTTTTTGATAAAGTAAAAATATTAATAGATAAATATAAATTCAAAGAGGCGCTAGGATTATTTAATTAACAATAAAAATATAGTAAATATTTGTGAGTTATTATAGGTAAAGTTTCTATAAGGTTATATTTTAATTATAAAAAATAACCTTGTTTTTCCCACTTTTTTTACTACTATACATAGCTTCATCAGATGCTTTTATAATCTCAGTTGGGTTTTTAAACTCTTCTGGAAATAAAACCACACCAATACTTGCAGAGATATTAATATTTTCCCCATCTAATATATGAGTTTGTTCAATAGAAGATCTAATTTTATCTGTTATTTCAGTTAATATTTTTTTATCCTGATCTTCAGTATCATTATTTAAATGATCAATTAGTATTACAAATTCATCTCCACCAAGTCTTGCAACAGTATCCTCTTGTCTAATAGTGTTTTTTAATATTTTTGCAACTTTAATTAAAAGTAAATCACCTATATGGTGACCAAAGTTGTCATTAACAGGCTTGAAATTATCTAAATCAATGAAGATTACAGCACCTTTTATATCTGTTCGATTTTTCGTTTTTATTGAGTAGTCTAATCTTTCCATAAACAGGAACCTATTTGGTAAGTCTGTTAAAGAGTCGTGTTGAGCTTTATAAACAAGCTGTTCCTCTTCATCTTTTCTTATCTTTTCATAATATATCTTTTCAAGTGCAAACGATATATTATTAACCATTTTATCAATTATAAGCATTATCTCTTTATCAAAGAAATTAACCTCTTTAGCATATAGTACGATTACACCAATTGTTTTATTAAATTCTCTTATTGGATATGCTGCTGCAGAGTGAAGATTATATTTTATTGCTACTTTATGTAGTAGAGATGAACCATCATCAAGAATATTATCAATTATAATATTTCTATCTTCAAGAATCGCTTTACCTGCAAGTCCTAAGTTTTTCTCTTTGTGGTTTGGATCTATTGTTAATGATAGTTGTGATAGATAATCTACTGCACTACCTGAACTTGATACAATTTTTATATCATTATTATCTTCTATCATACCAACAAAAGCAAGTGATAAATTTGAATCTTTAACTGAAACATTACAAATCTCATTAAATAGTTGATTTTCTGTATGTTCATAAATAATAAGTTCATTTGTTTTAATTAGAATATCATTGATATATTTTTGTTTTGTTTTTTGCTTATAATTGTCTTTTTGAATCTGCATCAATTGTTTTAAATAATATAATGCAATTAAGAGTCCAAAAAAACCAATAATCCAAAATATCAAACTAAATACTAATGCAAGTCTTGAATCATTTTCAATTACTGTTAACTTATTTAGTGTACTTGTTGTAATTTTATCTATAACTTTTCCAAAAGTATCTATCCTATTTGTAGATATATCCCACCACTCTATAGGGTTTACATTGTATGAACTATTTTGATTAAAGCTTTTAATATCAAGCACTTTTCCTCTATAGGTATTAATTCTAGATTCTGTATTATTAATATGTTGCTTAAAGATATTTGAATTTTCTTTATTTGAATATAAAATAAATTCTTCTGTATATATATTTTGTATTGAAATTGCATTTATTAAATACTCAAAAGTACCATTTATATTTGAATAACCATCTGTAAATATATGTGATAAAACAGCTCTTTCTATCCCTGAATACTCTTTAATTTTAATTAAATCTACAATTGAAGAAAAACTATTTAATAACGTATCTGAATTTGAATGTAGAAGTCTAAATGATATGGAGTTTACAATTAGTTTATTTAATGCTGTATATTTTTCTAATAATTTTTTGTAATTTGTATTTAAACTATCAATATCTTTTCTAATTATTTTAATATTTTTATATAATTGCTTAATATCAGCTATATGTTTTTTATTTTTTTCATCTTGTAAAGTATGATTTTTGGTTTTATTATCAAATTCTGTGAATGCAATATCTGTAGCTTTTCTTTCAAGTATTAATTTATCTTTAAATGTTAATCCACCAGAGCTAACATATACACTTGATATCCCTCTCTCTCTTTGTAAAGAATTTAATAATGTTTCTGAGAATTTAACATAATTAATATTTTCTCTAACATGTTTTACATTTTTTAATGTATCATATTTATCTGTCACATAAACACCACTATAGAATAACATCCCAAAAGATGGGATTAGAAAAATCAAAACAATATACAAATAGACAGTCTTTTTCATAAATTTAACTCCTGAATTTAGTTACAAAATAGTATATCTAAATAAAGTGTTTTTAAAAATAATAATTTTATTAAATTTTAAAATTTCTACTAAAGTATATATTTTATTAAATAAATATTGATATATATTCTTAATAAATTGTCTAAGATAAAATGTGGTATAATCGCGACTATATAAATATACCAAGGAATATTATGAGTAATAAATACAATCCAAAAGAAGTAGAAGATAAGTACTATAAACTATGTGAAGATAGAGGATACTTTGAGATTGATGGAAATAAATCTATTCAAGCCCTAGATGAAAATGGAAAAGCAAAAACTTTTTCAATAATGATGCCTCCTCCAAATGTAACTGGATCATTACATATAGGTCATGCGCTTACTTTTACTTTACAAGATATTATTACAAGATTTAAAAGAATGGATGGGTATAAAACTTTATGGCAACCAGGAACTGACCATGCAGGGATAGCAACTCAAAATGTAGTTGAAAAACAACTATTAGCTGAAGGTACAACAAAAGAAGAGATAGGAAGAGAAAAATTCCTAGAAAGAGCTTGGTTACAAAAAGAGACAAGTGGTGGAAATATAGTTCATCAAATGAGAAAGTTAGGTGTAACACCAGCTTGGAAAAGAGAAAGATTTACACTTGACAGTGGACTTCATGAAGCAGTAAAAGAAGCTTTTGTTTCTTTATACAATGAGGGGCAAATAACACAAAATAACTATATGGTAAACTGGTGTACACATGATGGAGCATTAAGTGATATTGAGGTTGAACATGATGAAGTTCAGGGTAAATTTTACACTATGATTTATAAATTTGCAGATGGTAGTGGACAACTTGAAGTTGCAACTACACGACCTGAAACATATTTTGGGGATACTGCTATTATGGTACATCCTGATGATACTAGATATTCTGATATTGTAGGTAAAGAGGTATTACTTCCTTTAACTAACCGTTCAATTAAAGTTATTACAGATACTCATGTTGACATGGAATTTGGTACAGGTGTTGTTAAAGTAACTCCTGCACATGACCAAAACGATTACGCTGTTGGTAAAAGACATAATTTAGAGTTTATCAAAGTGTTTGATGAAAAAGGTATTTTAAATGATTACTGTGGAGAGTTTGCAGGTTTGGAAAGACTTGAAGCTAGACCTGTTATTGTTAAAGCTTTAGAAGAGGCTGGTTATATTGTTAAAATAGAGGAGCATGTTCATCAAGTTGGTCATTGTTATAGATGTAAAAATATTGTTGAGCCTTTTATATCTCAACAATGGTTTTTAAGTAATGAGATGGC
>CBFDEF010000098.1:0-5224 GCA_965603755.1 uncultured Arcobacteraceae bacterium | reverse complement strand
TTTCTAGATGAGGATTTAAATCAATTTAATAAATATTTCGATGATTGGTGTGTTCAATTTGATAGTTATGATGATGCAATGATTATAGTACAAACTCTTGAAAATCAAGAATCTATAGTAGTTGTTGAAATAACACCATTAAGTTATCCAAAGTATTTTTTTCCATCTTTACAAGGTACTATTTATTTAACACGACAGATTGAAGATAAAATTATATGTTCGGTAGAACCATATATGGGATCTAGCTTTAAAATTGCAATATGCGATACTAAAACAGGAAAAGTTAGATTTACAAAAACAAACTATAAATCTATTACAAGTGTTGAAGCTGCTTTTAGTAATTTTAGCGAGTAGTTAAGTCCTGATTTATTATTTGTAAACTTCTTGAGTAACTACGACACTATTATCCTGGTCTATTAGAGTAAGCTCATTATCAAGTATATTACACTGTATATTCATAGATCTGGTTGTTAGTAGTTCTATATCACCATCAATGTTAAGATGTATCACTTGAAGGTTTTTAAAACGACTAAGAGAATTTTCTATTTGTTTGAACCAAGCACTTGCTACACTCTCTTTGAAAGTATATATTATTACTTTCTGCGATCGTCCACAAGCTTTTTTTATACGTTTCTCATCAGGTTGCCCTAAATCTATCCACATCTCAATATCACCACTTAGTGATTTTTGCCATAAATCAGGCTCATCATCTTGGGATATCCCTTTACAAAACATTAGTGTATCATTTGCATTTAATATAAAAGCAATTAATCTAATCATCAATCGTAAATCATTTTCTGATGGATGTTGTGCCAGTGTTAAATTATGTTCCTCATAATAGTTTTGATCCATATTAGCTATATTTATTAAAGCCTTGTGAATAGTTGCATTAGCTGCCATTAGTATCTTTTATCTTATTAAATAATTCTAAGGCTTTTTCCAACTCTATTTTATATTCACGTTTACTTTTATATCCAAATGACTTATAAAAAGCATTTTCTTTTTTAGGATCTATAAATAATACAGTAGGTACACCTTTTGGTCTAAATCTCTGAGGGTAACTGTCTAATTCTCTAATTATACTAAGAGGTACAAAACTATTTTGCACTTTAGCACTAATTTTTTTATTTAATAGCGTTTTTACTTCAAATTTATTACACCAAGGACAACCCTCTTGTCCAATTACCATCATAATAGGCTTGTTTAACTCTATCGCTTTTTGTAATGCCTTTTCGTAAGAAACATCATAATTCATCTTTTCTACTAACTTTTCAGAACCACCATATAGATTGAAATTAAAAAGTATTATAAATAGCAATATGTATTTAGTAATTTTCATTGTATCTCCTTATAACGTATGATAGTATTTTATTATTAATAAAAAATAAACAATACTCTTAATTCTTTTATATGGCTGTAAAACTAATCAAAATATATAAATAGTTATGTTAGAATTGTTTTCAAATTTTATACAAAAGGTGATGATTGAAAGCTGGAGTTTTTGATAGTGGAATAGGTGGATTAACTGTTGTTAAGTCTTTATTGGAAAATAAAGTTTTTGAAGAGATAATCTATTTTGGTGATACAGCACGAGTACCTTATGGTGTTAAAGATAAAAATACTATTGTTAGATATTCATTAGAAGCTTTAGAGTTTTTTAAAAACTTTGATATAGATATTTTAATAGTTGCTTGTAATAGTGTTAGTGCTTATGCAATTGAAGAGCTAAGAGCAAATACCACAATCCCTGTTGTTGGGGTAATTGAATCTGGTGTAAAAGCGTTAGAGAATAAGATTGAAGATAAAAACTCAAATGTTTTAGTAATAGGTACAACGGCAACAGTAACATCAAAAAAATATGAAAAAGCTTTAAATGAATTATCATATAACAATATAAACTCAATAGCTACTGGACTTTTTGTCCCAATAGTAGAAGAGGGTATCTTTGAGGGTGCAGTATTAGATGCTACACTTGAACACTACTTTAAAGATTTAAACTCAATTGATGCTGTAGATGTTGTTATTTTGGGATGTACACATTTCCCTTTAATTGAAAATAAAATATCATCATACTTACATAGTGCCACAACTATACATAGTGGAGATGCAATTGTAGATTATCTAAAGTTAGAATATAATTGTAATAATAAATTTGAAGAAACAAAAACAGTTTTTTTCGCCTCTGAAAATCCAGATGGTTTAAAAAGTGTAGCAAAAAAATGGCTAAAGGATCTAATCTAAATGGACAATACAAACTCAACAGCAAGACAAGTTTTAGCATTAAAATATAGACCAAAAAGGTTTGAAGATTTAATTGGTCAAGATACTATATCTACAACACTAAGCTTAGCATTAGATACAAATAGACTATCTCATGCTTATTTATTAAGTGGACTAAGAGGTAGTGGTAAAACTTCTACAGCTAGAATTATGGCTAAAGCTTTAGTTTGCCAAAATGCACCTACATCAAAACCTTGTGAAACTTGTGCAGGTTGTGCAAGTGCAAATGAGAATAGACATTTAGATATTATAGAGATGGATGCAGCATCAAATCGTGGTATTGATGATATTAAAGATTTAATTGAACATACAAAATATAAACCAACAAGTGCCAAATATAAAGTTTTTATTATTGATGAGGTTCATATGCTTACAACTCAGGCTTTTAATGCACTATTAAAAACATTAGAAGAACCACCTGATTTTGTAAAGTTTATTTTAGCTACAACAGATCCTTTAAAACTACCTGCTACAATTTTAAGTAGAACTCAACATTTTAGATTTAAAAGAATTTCAGATAAAAATATTGTACATCACTTAAGTCATATTTTAAATGTAGAGGATATCACTTTTGACACACCAGCATTAGCTCTTATTACAAGAAGTGGAAATGGTAGTTTAAGAGATACATTAACACTTCTAGACCAAGCTATTATATACTCAAAAGGTATTATAACTACTGCAACAGTTACTGATATGTTAGGTATGATAGATCCTGCTTTTATGGATAATATATTTGATGTAATATTACATAAAGGTGATATTAGAGCAGTTGTAGAATCTCTTGAGAGTTATGAGGTTGGTCAAGTTTTAGATGAGATTAGTATATATCTAAAACAAAAGATGCTTTTAAATGATATAAAATTTGACCTGTATGTATTTGATAGATTTTTTAGAATCATTGCGGATGGTAAACAGCTATTAAATATGAATAGTGATAGTGGTTTTGTACTTATTTTAACTTTGTCAAAAATGATTGAAGCAGTTAGTTTAAAAACAATTAACGAAGTTATTGCACAAGTTAATAATATAGAAGTTACACAAGATGAAAAAACGGTACAAGTACAAACTCCACCACCAGTTCAAGTTGCACCACAAGTTGAACAAGCAATAGTAGAGAATATTAAGCCAGAGGTAAATCAACAACAAATAGTACAACCTATAGAAGTGCAACAAGAACAGCAAGATGAACTACATATTGAACAAAATATACAACCAGTACAAATCAATGAACCTATCAATGAGCCTGTAGTTCAAGAGGATAGTTCACTTATAACATTTAAAAAGCTTATCGCAAATATTTATGAAAAGAGTTATGATTTAGGTGAATGTTTTGAAAAAAGCTTTACATTTTCATCATATGAAAATAATATATTAAAAATAAATAGTACAGCATCAGGTGAGTGTAAAACAAAACTATATAAAAACTTTGCTCATATTAAAAACTTTATAGAAGAGGTGTATGGTTTAAATACACAATTAGAGTTTGCTAAGATACAAAAAGAACAATCCAAGGAGTTAGCCAGGGTAGTTCAGCCCTCAATTCCACAAGTAGAAAATAATACACCAGAACCATCAAATGATAATAATACAGGTTCAATGATAGAAGATATAGAACTGCATGAGCAACCATCAAGTTGTGTTGCTGGGATGAGTGCTATACAAAACCCAACATTAGCTCAAAAGGAGTTGAATATAGATGATGTGTTAAACTCTCAAATGACATCCACAGTAATGAAACTATTTCAATCACCAAATCCACCTAGGATAAAAAGTAAGCTCTAAGGGATTGCTTTAATTTAACTATTTTAAGAGTAAATTATCTATTGTATTTTCTATAGTTGTATATTTAAATTTAAAGCCATTATCTATAAGTCTTTTAGGTATTACTTTTTGTCCATCTGTTAGTACTTTAGCACCTTCACTTAAAATAAGATTTAAAACAAATTTAGGAATAGGAAGAATAGTAGGTCTATTAAGAGTTGCACCTAAAGCTTTTGTAAGTCCATAGTTTGTAGTTGGAGTTGGTGCAGTTAGATTAAAAACTCCACTTAAATTTGTATTCTCTGTTACAAATTTATAAGCACTCATCAAATCATCAATATGGATAAAAGAGAATGATTGACTACCATCTCCTATAGTACCTCCAATTCCTAACTTAAATGGTAGTAACATCTTAGCTAATGCACCACCATTACCCATAACAATTCCAAATCTAAATATAGAAGTTCTAATATTTAATTCACTAGCCTTTAATGCTTCCTTCTCCCAATCTTTACATAAATTTGCTAAAAAATCATCTGCAAAACTGTTAGTTGTATCAGGATAGGTTTTATCATTTTTATAAATACCTACAGCTGAAGTTGAGATAAAAATTTCTGGTTTATTTTGACATTTTGACATAGCTTTTACTAAGGCTTTAGTAGTATCTATTCTACTAGAATATAGAAGTTTTTTATAACTTTGGGACCATCTATTTATTATATTTGCACCTGCTAAGTTTATTACTGCATAAGATTTATCGATTGTTGTGATCAGTTTATTTATATCCTGCAAATCTGTTCTTTTTATACCAATCACTTCATATCCATTAGCAATGAACATTTTAGATAAACTTTGACCTACAAATCCACTTGCACCTGTTATGATTATTTTTTTTGTTTCCATCGATAAATCCTTGTTTGAATAATAAAATCCATATATAAATTAGTATATCTAAGTTCAAGTATGATTTACTTAAATTTAGCTTGTAGAGACTTTTTAAAAAATATTACAATTTTACTACTTATAATCTATACTTGAAGCCAATTGTGGATAGAATCCGTTTCCAAAAAAATATGACACTAAAATAAGGGAAAGAATGTTTCAAAAAACTATAATTGAGATTATAAAAAGAGTAGAAAATTTAACACAAAAAAAAAGATCAATAGTTGAGTTAGATATA
>CBFDEF010000097.1:0-5368 GCA_965603755.1 uncultured Arcobacteraceae bacterium | reverse complement strand
TAAAATATGCAAAAATATGAATGTCAAGTATGTAGTTATATATATGACCCTGAAATTGGGGATGAGGAAAACGGTGTTGCACCTGGTACATCGTTTGAAGATCTGCCTGCTGATTGGGTTTGTCCAGATTGTGGTGTAGGTAAAGAAGAGTTTGAAGCTATTGAGGACTAATGAGTAATATACCTAGCCCTATTTTTATATGTGAAGAGGAACTTTTAGAAAAAAACCTAAAACTACTTAAAAAAGTACAAGATGAAGCAGATGTAAATATCCTTTTAGCTTTAAAAGGTTTTGCTATGTTTAGTACTTTTGATATGTGCAAAAAGTATCTTAAAGGTTGTTGTGCAAGTGGTTTAAATGAAGCTATTTTAGCATCAAAAGAGTTTGGTGGTGAAGTTCATACATACTCCCCTGCTTTCAAAGCAAATGAGTTTGAACAAATTACACAAATATCAAATCATATTGTATTTAACTCTTTTAATCAATTTGAATTTTACAAAGATAAAGTAAAACCTAACAACTCTTTGGGACTTAGAATAAATCCTGAGTATTCAGTAGTAGAGGTTGATATTTATAACCCTTGTGGCTTATATAGTAGACTTGGTATCACTAAAAAAGAGTTTAAATTTGAGTTACCAGATATGATTGAGGGTTTACATTTTCATGCATTGTGTGAGCAAAATGTAGATGCACTACAAGGTGTTTTAGAGAAGTTTGAACAAAACTTTAGTCAATATTTTGATAAATTAAAGTGGGTAAATTTTGGTGGTGGTCATCATATTACACGAAGTGATTATGATGTTGATGGTTTAATAAAACTTCTAAAAGAGTTTAAACTTAGATACCCACACCTGAAAGTATATCTAGAGCCTGGTGAAGCAGTTGGTTGGCAAACTGGATATTTAGAAGCTACTGTATTAGATATAATACACAATGAAATTGATATAGCTATACTTGATACAAGTGCGGAAGCTCATATGCCAGATACTTTAGCTATGCCTTATAAAGCAGATATAAGAGATGCTAGTGATATAAATATCAAAAAATATAACTTTAGATTAGCAGGAAACACTTGTCTAGCTGGTGATATTATAGGTGACTATTCATTTGATAAAAAACTTCAAGTTGGAGATAAAATTATTTTAGAAGATATGATACATTATACTATGGTGAAAACTACAACATTCAACGGTATAAACCTTCCAAGTATTGGGATAAAAAGAAAAGATGGAACTATAGAAGTTGTAAGAGATTATAACTATGTAAGTTATAAAGATAGACTTTCATAATTGTTATTCATTATTTATTCATTATTTAATGGTAATATCAATTTATACAAATAAAAAAGAGAAAAATGAAAAATAAATTTATAAAATTAAAAAATAATGTTCTAATCACAACTGTTGCTATGTTGACATTATCATCAATACTTTTTGTTTATTTAACAATCAATGAAAGAAGTAAATCTCTTAATAAAGAGTTGCTATCCAAAAAAAATCAACTTGAATTAGAGTATATGAAATATATAGATATGTTAAAATTAAAATATTCAATAGAAATAAGAACATTACAAAATGATAAAAAAATTATAGAACTTTTTGCTTTACGAGATAGAGATAAATTAAATAAAGCAGTTCAACCATATTTTGAAAAGTTAAAAAAAGATGAACCAAATTTTGAGTTAATTTGTTTTGGACTCCCTAATAATAAAGTATTTTTAAGAGCCCATAGACCAGATATGTTTGGCGATGATATAAGTAATGTTCAAGGGGTAAAACTAGTAAATGATACAAAAAGAGAAATTAGTGGATTTATGCTTACTAAACTTGGACTTTTTTATAGAATCAACATCCCTATTTATTATAAAGATAAATATATAGGTATTATCTCATTTGGTATAAATATTGGTGCAGTTAATGACTACATATCCAAAAACTTCAATAGCGATGTAGCAATTTTAATTAATACAAATAAATATAAAAATATGCCTTGGTATAAAAGGGTTGAAGAGGGAGAGATAGGTAAACAAACTATTATAAACTCTACGGATGACTTTATAGCTGATAATTCAAAAACTATATCTTTAAGAAAAAGTGAAAAAGTGAAAATAGATAACGACACATATATTATGCATCAAGATAATAATATTTATGATTTAAACAATCATAAAATTGCAACTATTTTATTGATACAAAATATAACAGAACAAAAAAAGAGTTTTATCCAATATCTTTATACATTGATTTTAATTACAATAGTTTTAATTAGTTTTATTCTTGTTATTTTAATAAAATCATTTAACAAAATGATAAAAAAAATTATCTCTATAAATAATGAAGTATATGATTTAAATAATACTTTAGAAAAAAAAGTCAAAGTTCGTACTAAAGCTTTAAATGAACAATCAACAATAGCTAAAAAAGCAACAAAAGCAAAGAGTGACTTTTTAGCAAATATGTCCCATGAGATAAGAACACCTCTAAATGCAATTTTAGGATTTGTATCGTTACTAAAAGAGAACCATAATGAAGAAGATAGAATAAAATATATAAATATTATAGATAACTCTAGTCATACTCTACTAGGGATAATCAATGATATACTTGATATGTCAAAAATAGAGAGTGGGAAACTTACCATTGATAAAATTGATTTTAATCCACATAATGATTTTAAATCAGTAGCTGAACTTTTTAAGGCAAAAGCACAAGAGAAAAATTTAGAATTTGTCATAAATATAGACAAAGATATCCCAAACTCTTTATATAGTGATTCATTAAGATTAAAACAAATCATATCAAATCTATTATCAAATGCTATAAAATTTACAGCATCTAATAAAAAGATCTCTTTAGATATAAATTATAAAGATGGATTTTTAAATATAGGTGTAAAAGATGAAGGGATTGGAATATCAAAAGAGAAACAAGCAAAGATATTTGAACCTTTTTCACAAGCAGAGGGTTCAACTACAAGAAAATTTGGAGGTACGGGACTAGGTCTTTCTATTAGTATGGCTTTAGTTGAGTTGCTAGGAGGAAAACTACAACTTAGATCACAACTTGAAGTTGGAAGTGAGTTTTATTTTTCAATACCTGTAGCTATTGGCAAAGAGATCTATAAACAGAATAACACAAAAAATGAACAGTATATACTAAATGCACATATTTTACTTGTTGAAGATAATATATCGAACCAAATGTTTATGAAAATAATACTTAAAAAAATGGGTTTAACATTTGATATATCATCTGATGGATATGAGGCTATCGATAAATTTAAACAATCTAGAACAAGCCCGTCAAAAAAATATGATTTGATTTTAATGGATGAGAATATGCCAATTATGGGTGGAATAGAAGCTACAAAATATATCTTAAAATATGAAAAAGAAAATAATTTAACACACACTCCAATCATTGCTTTAACTGCAAATGCTTTAAAAGGTGATAGAGAAAGATTTATTAAAGCTGGGATGGATGAATATTTAAGCAAACCACTTGATAGAATAAAACTAAATGAAATTTTAAATAAAGTTTTGGAAAAATAAAATTCATTTTTTATTCACTTTTTTATGATATTATCATAATATATAATTACAAAAAGGTGTACGGACATGGGAAAAGTAAAAATATTTTATATTGATTCACAAAAAGGGTATGCACAAGATTTTCTTAGCTACTTAATAGATAATGAATATGAAGTTAAATATATAGATTCGATTAAAGATGCTCTTTTGGAGTATTCTTTTCATAAACCAGATTTAATCATATCTGATATTAAACTAAGAGATGGAGATGGTCTACACCTTATAAAAAAAATAAAACAAAAAAACAAAAAAATAAAAACCATTATATTAGCATCAGAAGTAGGACAGGCAACACTAATAGATGCGATTTCTTTAAAAATTGATAAGTTTTTATTTAAAGACCAATCATTTAGTAGCATAACAAAAGAGATAAATAATTTACATATCTCAAAAGAAGATGAAATTACTGATGATGAACCTTTACTATTTGATATTGGTGAAAACTTTTTATATGAAAATGAGACTTATAGAATTATAAATGGTACCGATATAATTCAACTTACTACTCAAGAAAATAGTTTAATAAGAAAACTTATAAAGGCAAATGGAAAATTTGTACCCTCAGATACACTACAAAATATTATTGGTAAATCTGGTGAAGCTACTATTGATACCCTAAGAACAGTTATAAGAAAAATAAGAAAAAAAACATATAATGATATTATACAAAATAAAAGTGGACTTGGGTATAAAATAAATATTCAAAAAGATATTGATTTACAAAGTAACTTTAATTTATCTCTGGATATAAATATAGATGCAAAAATTCTCATACTAAAAGGGAATAAAAATAAAAATGATATTTTAGGGTATCAGCTTAGAAAATTTGGATTTAAATGTGAAAGTGCATACACCATATCTCAAGCAGAAATTCTTTTAGATGTAGAGTCTTATGATTATATTATTTCAGAATTAAATTTGCCAGATGGTGATGGCATAGACTTTATAAGGGATATAAAAAGTTTAAATGAAACAAAAGTTATAATTTTATCTAGTAATACTGATGTGCACTATAAGGAGTATCTATATTTTAAAGGTATATTAGACTATATAACTGAAACTTCAGATGTTAGATATCTAGCTTATTCAATATATAAAACAATACTTAAAGTTGAAACAAACACTAGATTTAATAATGTATTAGTAATAGAACAATCAAAAAGAATATGTGAACAGATAAAAGATCTTCTTCTTCCTAGAAATTATAAAGTAAATATTTTAAATGATCTTTCACAAGCTTATGATGTTTTAAAAACTAAAAATTATAATTTAGTAATATTGGATATAGAATATCCGCAATGTTTTGATTTTTTATCAGATGTCAAATCAAATATCGATAAATCTTTAACATTTATTATACTAACAGATACTCATAGAACCTATGAGACTGTAAGAGAAGCCTATAAAAATGGGGCAAGTGAATGTTTAAGAAAACCAATATATGCTGAGGAGTTTATCCTTAAAGTTGATCAATTAATAGAACATTCAAGATTAATTTATGAGATGATTGAACGAAATAAACTATTATCATCATACAAAGAGGTGGTAGACAATTCAACCATAGTATCAAAAACAGACAAAAACGGGATTATCACATATGCAAATAATATGTTTTGTGATATTTCTGGATACTCAAAAGATGAACTTATAGGTAAAACTCCGTTCTTATGTAGCATAGTAACCCAATAATATTTTAAACAAAAAATACAATATTAAGAGCTATTTGAGACCGTTCTAAATTCTGTGTCAAGTCACCAAATGTAACAAACTAATGTTTGT
>CBFDEF010000096.1:0-5406 GCA_965603755.1 uncultured Arcobacteraceae bacterium | reverse complement strand
TCATTTTATATCATACTTATCAAATTTATTAAACTCTATAACTCTTTTTAACATATCTGTATAAACAATACCTTTTTCTGAATAGGAAGTAAGATGCTCAACTATAGTATAAGGATCATTGCTTAGTACTCTTTGTGTTCTAAACTGTTTATATGCTTTACTTATTGCAAGATTATAGTAATAGTGTTCAACAGAGTGTTTAAGTGTTTTGTATTTTCTTAAATAGATAGTTTTATCACCTCTTAATCCACTAGCCGCAATACGAGGTTCATTTTTATTAAAAGACCAAACACCAAAAATATTATTTGCTTGTTTTGTAAATCTTGAAGTTAACCAAGCACTCTCAATAGCACTTTGAGCTAATGCAATACTTATAGGATGTGGTTTTAAAGCTTGTAGTAACTCATCATCGCTTTTAGCTCTATAAGTTTTTTTAAGTTTTAGTATAAACTCATTATTTATACTTGCATTTAAATCTCTTTTTACATCTTCATATTGAGTATCTAGTTTAAGATAAACACTAGTTACAATTGGAACTAAAATATCTTTAAAATATTGCTTTTTCTCTTGTACACTTATGGTTGGTACTTTTTTCTTTTTTACTATAACTTTTGGTATTTTTTCTACTTTAACTACAACTTCAACTTTTTGTTTCTCTACTACAACTTTTATCTCTTTTTTTAGCTTTTGATTTTCAATAGAACCAACTGTTGTTTTAAAAAAGTCCTCTTTTAATAACTTAACTTTTTCTTCACTACAACCTGTAAATATAATAGTTGTTAATAATATGATAAAAGTTTTAAATAAGTTAGACATCAATATCAACCTCCTTTGAGTATTCGTTTGTTACTTTACCTTTAAAATATATATCACCTTTATCTTTCCGTAAGCTTAGTTTTTCACCGCTTTTAGGGAAAACATCAACACTATTTTGGATAAGTCCTAAATTTAATGCTCTTAAAAAACAAGCTGTCATACCAGTACCACATGCAAGTGTTTCATCCTCTACACCTCTTTCATATGTACGAACTAATAAGTCGCCATTCTCTACTTTACAAAAGTTTACATTTGCATTGTATTCATATCTCATTTTTGAACATAACTCTAAGTCAAATTTATCTAAATCATCAACAACTACAACTAGATGTGGTACACCTGTATCTACGTGCCACCATTCAAGTTCATTTTGGATAAATGGTTTTTTTAACTCTTTAGGCTGTGTCATTGTAGTTTCAACAATATCATCATCTACTCTACAGCTAATTTCACCAGCACCTGTTAAAAACTTCATATAGTTACTTGCAATTTTATTTGTAAAAGCATAGTGTGCAACTGCACGAGTACCATTTCCACACATAGAAGCGGTACTTCCATCATTATTATAAAATAGCCATTCAAAATCATAAACCATATGAGGTACAAGAACTATTAGTCCATCTACATTTTCTTCTTTACATAATTTTATCGCTAATTTACTATAGTCTTTTCTATCATTTGTATGAAAAATAACAAAGTTATTTCCACTTGCATCATATTTTGTTATTGTCATAAAATCTTTCCTTTGAAGGCTAATTTTACACTTAAAAGTTGAAATTTTGACTTAAGAGAAATTAACATTAATTTTAATTAAAATAAAAAATGATAGAATAAAGCTATGAAAAAATTTATTGCTCAATCAGACGCTTCTAAAAAAATATTAAATATTGCACAAATGTCATCTAGTTTACCAGTAAATATATTGATTATTGGAGAAGAGGGTGTTGGAAAAAAACTATTATCTCAACATATATTACCAGATGCTCCATATTTTGATGCTAAAGTTTTAGAAGAGACACTTATAAATGGAAAATTTAATATTGATGAATATAAAGAATTAATTGTTTTAAATATTGATTCTGTATTAAATAAAAAAGAGTTTCTATTATATCTTAGTGGAATTAAAATAGTTGCAACCACTTCTAGAGGTTTGAGTGATATAGAATCACAATTTGCTATAAAAATTGATATACCGCCACTTAGTCAAAGAGTTGAAGACTTAGAGGAGTTAAAAAAGATATATTTAAATGAGGCAAATGATATATTTAATACAAATATAAATATCAATGATATTAAACTGGACCTGTCTTTAAATGGAAATACATTAAAAAATTCAATATATAAGACAGTTTCAATGCGTTCATTAAATGATGATGAGATGATGCAGAGTTTAGAATATTTTATTACAAATAAGTTTAATGAAAATAAAGATTACCGTGACCTATTAAAGTATTTTGAGATCCCACTTTTAAATGCAGCTAAAATAAAATTTAAATCACAACTAAAAATGGCAACTAAATTAAATATCAATCGAATTACATTAAGAAAAAAACTAGAACAGTATTTCGGAGAGTAATATGGATAAGCAAAATTTTTACGAAGAGTTAATAGAGTATGATTTAAATCCATATTTACTTTTTGATTCAAATGGAAAAGTAAAAAGCTACAATAAAGAAGCGGAGTTTTTACTAAATTTTGTATCAATTAAGGAGCTATTTCAATTAGCAGTTTCAAATGCAAGTACAAATTTTGGTTTTAACCAAAAATATGTATCATTAAAATATAACAAACAATCATATTATGCTATTTTGGTTGGTTATATGAGTGAAGATGAGATAGCACTTAGACTTTATAAAGTAGTTTCCAATAAAGTAAATACAATAAATAATAATAAATTAAAACTAGTAAATATATTTAGTTTAATTGATTTATCAAAAAATAGTACACTTTTAAATTCAAATTTGAAAATTGATGAACTTTACGATATTTCAATTCCTGAAATGAAAATAAATATTAACAACTTTTTATTGTGTCTAAATGATTGTTTCATGTACTTTATTGATGATGAAAAAATATCACTGCAAGTACAAATAAAAATTGGAGAATATGAGGTAATTGATAATATCAAATATAAAATAGTTTCTTTGGAATTTATTACAGATAAAAAAGTAGATTTGACCTCTTCACTTGAAGAAAAAGCAACTAATGCTAATGCAAATATATTTATTAACCATAATAGACTAAATCTAGAGTTGCCAATAATAGTATAACTGTATACTAAATATACAATTAATTAAAACAACAATTTTAAAATTATGTTAAAGTTGTGCATTTTATATTAGGAGTGAATTATGACACCAGAAGTTTCTTATGTAATTGATACATTTTTTGCACTTTTTGCATTTGTATTGATTATATTTATGGTACCAGGTTTTGCTATGTTAGAAGCAGGGCTTGTAAGAACAAAAAATGTTACAGCTGTATTGATGATGAATACAATGATTTATGCAATAGCATCTATGGCTTTTTTATTAGTAGGTTATTCTGTAGCTTTTGGAAGCTTTGGGTCTGATAGTATGAGCCAATGGGCTGCATTTTTATTTCAAATGGCATTTGTAGGAAAAGTTATAAATATTATGAGTGGTGGAGTTAGTGAAAGAGCTAAAATCATACCACTTGCTATTTTTGCCATTATTATGGCTGGTTTAATTTATCCTACTGTAGTAAACTGGGCATGGGGTTCAGATATGTTAGATGGTACTATACTTGACCTTTCTATGTATGATTTAGCTGGTTCTACTGTTATTCACTCAACTGGTGGTTGGGCTTTACTTGCAGCTATTTTAATAATAGGAGCTAGAAAAGGTAGATATCCAAAATCTGGTGGAGTTAGAGTAATTCCTGCATCAAATATCCCTTTAGTAACTTTGGGTGCATTTTTACTATGGATTGGATGGTTTGGATTTAACGGTGGTTCAGTTGGAAGTATTGCATCAAAAGAGAATGCAGATCTAGTAGCACTTACTATTTTAAACACAAATACAGCAGGTCTTGCAGGTGCAATAACTGTTGGTATTATGATGTATATAAAGTATAAAAAACTGGATATTACTATGGTACTTAATGGTGCTTTAGGTGGACTTGTAGCAATTACAGCAGGACCTGATCTTTATAATATCTATCAACCTATCTTAATAGGTGCTATTGGTGGAATGTTAGTTGTTATTTTTGTTCCACTATTTGATAAGCTTAGACTTGATGATCCTGTTGGAGCTTTATCTGTTCATTTAGTAAATGGTATTTGGGGTACATTAGCAGTTGGTATATTTGCTAGCAATCCAGCTGAGGGTATTACATTTATGGGACAATTAAAAGGTGTAATAATTGTAGCGGTATTTGCTTTTGTAAGTAGTTATATAGTACTATTTGTTATTAATAAGTTAATGCCATTAAAATCTACACCAGATGAAGAGTTGGAGGGGCTTGATGTAAATGAATGTGGACTTGAAGCGTATCCAGAATTCAAACGAGCTTTTTAGAATAGAATAAAATATAAGGAAATAATATGAAAAGAATAGAAGCGGTTATTAAGCCATTTAAATTAGAAGATGTAAAAGATGCTTTAACAGAAGCTGGTATTACAGGTATGACTGTATCTGATGTAAAAGGATATGGTAGACAGCAAGGTCACTCTGAATTATATAGAGGGGCAGAGTATGTAGTAGACTTTTTACCAAAAATAAAACTTGATTTAGTAGTAGCTGGTGAAGATGTAGATAATGTTGTTAAGCTAATAGCAGATGCTGCAAAAACTGGTAAAATAGGTGACGGTAAGATTTTTGTATCTGATATTCAAAGAATTATTAGAATCAGAACAGGTGAAGAGGACGAAGAAGCTATCTAAATAGCTTATTCATAGAAGCAATATAAACACTAAATGTGTTTATATTGTTGACGAAGAGCAACAAACTCTAAATCTACTTATATTGAGTATATTTGAAACAAAACTTAAATTTGATATCTATTTAATAAATATAAAATATAATATTAGTTATAATTATTGCAGAAAGATGAGTGTGATATAAATATTGAGCTTTAAGTTGTTAGATTTAGCAAAATTAGATTTCAAAAGATAGGTTACTTTATATTTTCGACCACCTTATAGCAAGGTGTATAACAAACAACAAGGAATATGCAATGGCAGATACAGTAAACGGAAAAGTAAAATGGTTCAATAGTGAAAAAGGTTATGGTTTTATCGAGCAATCGAATGGTGGAAAAGATGTATTCGTACACTTCAGACAAATCAATAACACAGGATACGGAAGAGTTTCTTTAGAAGAAGGTCAAGAAGTATCTTTTGAGATCGGTGAAGGTCAAAAAGGTCCTCAAGCTGAAAACGTTACAATAATATAATTTATATTATTACTTAAAAAAGAGATAGATTTTCTATCTCTTTTTTTATGCCCAGATTAATTAGCTAGCGGAACTTGTAAGCTTTTTAATCAATAAACAAATATTTTTTAAATCTTTACTTTTAATATCAAGTTTAATAATCATTCTTATAATTGCTTTTGAAACAGTTGGTTG
>CBFDEF010000095.1:0-5523 GCA_965603755.1 uncultured Arcobacteraceae bacterium | reverse complement strand
GCTGGTAACTTTAGGATGGGTGAAGATGGAAACTTGCAAAATGCAGGTGGATATGCTGTTCAGGGATGGGCTATGGCAGAACTTCAAGCTGATAATGTAACGTCAACAGATGCAAACTCAACTAAGATAACAAATGATTATAATAAACTTTTAGGTAATGTTATTATTAGAGATTCAAGTTCTATTGAAACTATAGTTGCAAAAGCAACTGACTATACTGAAACAGCTAGATCTGATAGTAATGCAACATACACTGGTGCAGGCTGGAAAACAGCATCAACCAAAATATCAGATGTAGAAGCACTTATTACTGAATATAATAGACAATTATCTCTTCATGCAAATGCTGACCCAAAACCAACTGCAACTGAATCATCAGAGCAAAGAGATCTATTAGATTTTGATTTAGATGGAGCAACAACTATTTTAGCAACAGGTGATGAGATGTATATTTTTATAGATGGTACAAAATACTCTCAAACATTTGATACAGATGAAGAAACAACAATGAAAAAGCTTACTGATAAAATATCAAATATTACAGGATTTAATGCATATATGACATCTAATGCAACTCCAGGTGTACTTGCAGGAGACACAGATCCTTTAAATAAAGATCCAATGATTGATACATCTTCAACTACAGGTGAAATGGTTATCGAAGGGTTGATACCTGGTGTATCATTTAGAGTTACAGAGTTTGGTTGGACTGATGCGAGTGCTGCAAATCAAGCGATAAAAGGTACTGTTCAAAATATTGTTCAAGCAAAAGAGGGTACTGGTATGGGTGCTATTGAATCAATTGGTGCAGTATTAGCAGAAATGGTATCTGGTAAACAAAGCGATGTATATACAGCGGCAGATATTTTGGCAAATGGTGCACAATTTTTCACTTTAATGAAAGATAGTTTTGGATCAGGTCTTCCTCTTGCTAATATTGCAGTGGATGCTGGTGCTGGAGCAACGGCGCAAGACTTAGCAGATATTATAAATACTCATGCAGCAGCAGCAGCTGTTGATACAGAAACATCATACTATGTAAATGCATATGTACTAAATGGTAATTTAGTTGTAGAACCAAAAAATGATTATTATGACAAAGAGATTGTCTCTCAGCTTGATGATGATGGTGCGGGTACAACTATAACAGCAAAAAGTCCAGAGAATAGTGGAAATAGAGGTGCAGGTGGAGAGTTTATTCAGATAATAACAACTATAAACCAAGCGGCTAGAAAAGATGATATTCAACTTAGACTTGATAGTTTAAATATTACGGATAGTGCATTTGGTGACTTTAGAGTTGATGAATCTGGATTAATTTTAATGAAGCAAGATGGTGCTGATTATGCTATTGGTCAAGTTGCAGTTGCAAAATTTACAGATAACAGAGGACTTGATCCTGCAGGAAATAATTTAGTTAGGTCAACAAATAGAAGTGGTCAAGCTATATTTAATCTTGATAATAATAAAACAGCAGAGATAAAAGGTGGAGTGCTTGAGCTTTCTACAGCCGATTTAAGTGAATCGTTAGTTAACTTAATGGTATTTCAAAGAGCCTTTGAAGCAAATGCAAAATCTATTACTACAGCTGATCAGATTTTAACAACATTGATACAGCTTAAAAGATAGGTAAATTATCGTGGATAATTTTTTATTGATGGCTATATTTGGGGTACTTGCATTATACTTTTATAGTAGTAGCAGTACTTACAAATCACTTTATCGAAAAATTTCCGAAGAGAAAGAGTTAGTAGAAGAGAAAAATCGTAATCTGAAAAAATTGAAAGATAAATCTGAAAAACAGATACAATTTTCTCTTGCTACTATTGGTGATTCTCAAGAAAGTTTAAAAAGTACAAGATCTGATTTTCAAGAGTTAAAGATTAAAAATGCAGAACTAGAAACTAGAAATAAACTTTTACAAGAGAGAGTTGATGAGTTATATAGCTCAGTAGGAACTATCCAGTAAAAATGTATATAAAAAGCATACTACTATTCTTAATTATTTTATTCCCTTTGGTTGTTTATGCTAAAGAGAATAAAATAGTTGAATCACAACCACAAATTTTATTTGAACATGAAAATTTAACCTCTTTACAAGAAAAAAGGGAATTGATCGTAAAGTTTAATACTGCTGTATTAAATCTAGAACAAGGAAAATACTTAAAAGCAATCTCTCTTTTCAAAGAATCATCAAAAATATTAAAAATAGCATCTTTTTTAAATATTGGTATAGCATATTATAAATTAGATTCAGAAAAAAATTCATACCTATATTTAAAAAAGATATATGATCTAAAAGAGTTACAATATAAGGATAAATATTCGTATTTTAGTGCGGCATATTATTTATATAAAATTACAAAAGATAAAAAGTATATAAATGAAATAACGAAAATCAGTGCAAAAGCTAAAAGATTAACAGAACATGAAAAACTACTTGTAGTTGATACCTTAATTCTACAAAAAAGATATAAATATGCATTAGATCTTCTCAAAGATAGTGAAAATCCATCAAAGTTAAAAATCGCGCTTTTAAATATAAAATTAAAAAATTATGCCATTGCCAAAGCAAATTTGGATAAGGCATATATTGATGCAAAAGGTGATGATGATAAAAATGATATTTTATGGTTTAAGGTTTTTAGAGACTTGATATCAAATGATTTAGCAAATTTATCTGAAGATATTATAAAAATAGAAGAGAGAAAAAAGATTTTTGATACAAATAAAAATATGAAACTAGAGCTATTTTTTAATAAAAATAAGTTTAGCTCAAAAGATTATTTTGATAAAATTACAAAGTTTTCATTAGATAGGAAGTTAGATTTTGTTTACTATTTTGCACCTTTTGTATTTGAAGACTATGATAGGATTGATATTGATTCAATTAAAAGTTTTATTATTAAAGATCAAAATAGTATAAATGAATTAAATATGATGGTTAAATATAATGCAGATTTTTTAAAAATTATTAAGTTAGATCCTATACATAGAGTTCAAGTATTACAGGAGATGATTGATTTAAAATATGATACAAATCCATATGAATATTATAATTTAGGATTAGCTTATGCACAAGTTTATGATTATAATAAGGCATATAAAAATTTTAAAAAAGCATATAGTTTAGAGCATGGAAATAAGCTTTATTCAGTTATGACAATACTAACAGCAAAAAAATTAAATTTTACAATAAATAAAACAGAAAAAGAGTTTATGGTGAGTAACATCTCTTCAAAGAAAGGTACATATAAATATTTAGCAAAATATTTATACAAATTATTTGAAGACCCAACATTAAAACTTGATGCAAAAGATTTAACTAATGCACAAAAAAAGTCAATATTTTTTCGTGCATTATATTTTTTAGAAAATGTTGATAAAAATGGTATAAATGTAACAGAACCTTTACTTGTAGAGTTTAGTAAGGATCCTTTTGTAAAACTATTAACTTTAGTTTCAAGACATGAGAACGAAAATGACTATTTGTATATATCAAGATTACAAGATGAATTACCTAAAATTTATAATAATAATTTTCTTAAAGGTTCTCTTGTAATAACTGATTATTACTTAGATACACTTCGTGCTTTAGGTATATTTTATAGAACAGATTTTCATATTGATAATGAACTAAGCCCTAGTTATTTAAGAATGAAAGCAATTATTGAACTTTATAAAGATAATCCAAAAGAATCTATAAGACTAATTGAATATGTACAAAAGAAATATGATTTGGAAAGTATAGATTCATTTTATATTTTAATAGCATCATTATTTGCATCAAATCAAAATGCTTTAGCTTATGTTATATTGAGTGAAATAGAATTTATTTATAAAGATAAAGATGCAATGTTTTTAAATGGAGTAAAATTAATACAAGATTTAAAGCTAAATACTGCTCCACAATATTTTAAATATAAACTTAAAGGGAAACTTGTAGACTTTAAATTGGTAAACTTTGATGAGTTTTTAGAAACTTTATAAATATTATGATATAATTAAGTAAATTGTAAAATAATAGGAGGATACCATGCAAATAGGAAGACTTGAGATGATTGAACAAGCACAAGTTGATTATGTATCAAAAATCTCTAAAATACAAGAAACAGAACAAAAAGTAAAAGTAGATCCGGATGAGAAATATAAGAATCTACAAACAAAAGATATTCCAGATAGTAACGAAACAATTTTAGATAATGTTAAATTTGGATATAACGCAGATACTAATGAGTTTTTTGTAAGAATTACAAAAGGTAATCAAGAGTACCAATATCCAACTGAAGATATGTTTAGGTTGAAGAAAAGTTTAATGGAAGCATATAAAGAAACTCAAAGTAGTTAGGATTAAAAATTGGCATCAGATTTATCAAATATTATAAAAAGTGAAATTGTTAGTACATTAGAAAGTTTACTTTCAGTATCAGGAAATGTTGAGGAAACAACACTTATTAATAGTCAAGATTTTGGTGAAGATCAATGTGTTAAAGTTGAATCAAACTTTGAGTTTTCAGGTATTAAGTCAACTTGGAAATTTTATATACCAACAGCAACTGGAACTAAATTTGAATATTTGATGTTAGGTGGTATAGCTGATTTAAAAGATGTTATTGATGATGAAATTGCTGATGCAGTTAAAGAGATAGTATCAACAATATGTGGAAGTATATCTACAAGTGTTAACGCTCAGGGATTTGATGATATTTCAGGAATGAAATTCTCTTTAGGTGATAGTTCAATTATACAGTGTGGTGATGATTCAAATAGTAATATATATAAATTCACACTTTTATTAAATGACGAAGAGGTTTTTATATATGTTGATTTTGATAAAGATAGTTTACCTTTTGTTGAACTGTTATCAAGTGATGCACCACTTAGTCAATCATCAGATGATAATGATAGTTCATCACTACAAAGTTCATCATCAACATCTGTTTTATCATCAATTTTAGGTGAAGACTCTATTGAAAATTTAAGATTATTATTTGATATCAAACTAAGATTGAGTGTAAGACTTGGTAGTAAAGTTTGCCTTTTAAGAGATGTTATAAGTTGGGACATAGGTGAAATTATTGAATTAAGTCAGATGACGAGTGAACCATTAGATATTTTAGTAAATGGTGTAGTAATTGGAGATGGTGAAGCAGTAATAGTTGATGGTAAGTTTGGTGTAAAAATCAAACATATCGGCGAACATAAATTAAGTTAAATGAGTAAAAATGGATAAAACAACTGCAGGTGGATTAGCTGGTGTATGGGGACTTGTTGCCTTAGCTATTATTTTAGGTGGTGCTGGATTTGGTGCATATGTTGATATTCCATCAGTAATTATAGTAGTTGGTGGAACTGCATCTGTAACTATTGCACAATTTGAGCCAGATACAATGAAAAAATTTGGCAAAACTGTTGGTATAGCTATGAATGAGGTTAAGGTTGAGCCTATACCTGAATTGATAGAAAAACTTATTATATATGCAACAGATATTAAGAAAAATGGTGTTATGTCTGTTGAAACAA
>CBFDEF010000094.1:0-5629 GCA_965603755.1 uncultured Arcobacteraceae bacterium | reverse complement strand
AAAAAAAGTGATAATGAGTTTATCCAAATGCATCTTGATTCATTGAAAAATTTTAACTCTTAGAGCTTTTTTTATGATTGGCTATTTAACCTTTATTAATATATTATTTTCTCTATCTTTAAAATATATATTATTTTGTGAAAAAAGATTATATAAAAAATCATCTTTATACGATGTATGAAAATATAGTGAATTAAACTCTTTAGAACTCATACACTGTAAAGTACCTTGACAAACTTCATCTTTATAAATTTTTAGATTTAAGACCATTTGACCTGCGTTAAATATTTGAAGATGAATATTATCCTCATATTTTGTGATAAAACCTTTATCATAAAATTTCATTGTTGGTGTTTTTAAAAGTATAGTAGCACTTTGTGATTTTATAGGTTGCTTCATAGAGCAACCTATAATTAAAAAAGATAGTATAAATAAAAAACTTTTTTTTAATAACATATTAATGATTTATAATCTCACTTAAAAATAGTTTTGTTCTTTCACATTTAGGATTATTAAAGAACTCTTCTGGTGTATTCTCTTCAAGTATCTCACCATCTGCCATAAATACAACACGATCTGCCACCTCTTTTGCAAATCCCATCTCATGTGTTACACAAACAATAGTATAGTTTTCTTTTGCTAATGATTTCATTACATCCAAAACTTCACCAATCATCTCTGGGTCTAAAGCTGAAGTTGGCTCATCAAAAAGTATAATTTCTGGTTCCATTGCTAGAGTTCTTGCAATTGCAACACGCTGTTGTTGACCACCACTTAACTCCCCTGGATGTTTAGAGGCTTGATGTGGTATTTTTACTTTTTCTAATAATTCCATAGCTTTGGCATCAGCATCTTTTTTAGACATTTTTTTTACTTTTATTGGTCCAATTGTAATATTTTCTAAAATTGTTTTATGTGGGAAAAGATTAAAATGTTGAAAAACCATACCAGCTTCTTGTCGTACCTTATTTATATCTGTGGATTTATCTGATAAGTTTTTTCCATTTACTATTAGATCTCCAGAAGTAATCTCTTCAAGTTTATTTATACATCTAATCATTGTAGATTTTCCACTTCCTGATGGTCCACATACAACAACTATCTCACCTTTTTTAACTTTAAAATTCACATTTTTTAAAGCATGAAAATCACCATAATGCTTTTGAACATTTTTCATCTCTATAATATAATCACTCATAATTTTAAACCTTTTTAACTATTTATCTGTTTTTCAACTTTTTTCTCTAAATATCCTGCAATTTGACTTAGAGTAAATGCACATATAAAATATATAATTGCAGCAATACTAAGCAATTCAAAACTCATATATATTCTATTATTTATAATTGTAGCAGCTCTAAAAAACTCTACGACACCTATCACATATACTAAAGATGTATCTTTAAATAATGATACAAATTGAGATACTAAAGGTGGTATCATACGACGATAAGCCTGTGGCAGTATTATAAGAGTAAATGTTTGCCATGAGTTCATACCTAAAGTTTTTGCAGCTTCAAATTGCCCCTTAGGCATAGAGTTAAGACCAGCTCTTACTATCTCTGCTATATGTGCTGATTCAAATAATGTAAAAGCAATTATTGCAGAAGTTAATGCTGATGGTGCAACTTTTACATTAAATATTAAAGAAAAGAAAACAGGTAATGCAAAAAATACCCAAAAAATAACCATAATATGTGGAATTGCTCTAAATAATTCGATAAATATTGTAGCAGGTATTTTAAATATTTTTATATCACTCCATCTTGCAATTCCCAGTATGGAACCAAATATAAATGATAATATAATTGCTACAAAAGCTAAATAAAATGTTAGTACTAAACCACCAAATTGATCTTCCATACCAAATAACATAAAGTTAATATTTCCAGAAGTTAAAACTTCACCAAAATCAGCTTCTGGATATGATGTTACTTGAAATAGTTTTAAAAGAGACACTATTAGTATAAGATTTAATAAATAATATATAAACCTATGCTCTGCAAAATATTTATTTAATTTATCACTCATCGTGCAGATCCCCCTTTACTTTGAGTTTTAATTAACATATATTTATTTACAAGTGACATCATATACGAAGTAAATAGTGTTAATAGTAGATAAAGAAGAGTTACAGCAGTTGCTGCTTCAAATCCCCTAAAAGTTAAGCTATCAATCTCTTGTGTTTGAAATGTAAGTTCAGCAACACCAATAGTCATAGCTAAAGATGAATTTTTAATAAGATTTAAAAATTGTCCTGTTATTGGTCCCCATACTATTTTAATAGCTTGAGGAAATACAATAAAATACATTGTTTGAGTATAGTTCATACCTAAAGTTTTAGCAGCTTCTGTTTGACCTTTTGGTAAGGATTGAATACCACCACGAATCGCTTCTGCTATATATGTACTAGTATAAGTAATTAAAGCTATTAAAGCTGAAAAAAACTCATTATGATTTTCTACACCAATCCAATTCCCAAATGGTTCTAACCAAGGAAAAGTATCTGTAAGTGTAAAGGAGAAATAGATAAAAAACATCTGCACTATTAAAGGGATATTTCTAAAAAACTCTACATAATATGTAGCCAACAATGAAACAAAGAAATTTTTACTAACCCTTGCTAATCCCATTAATGAACCAATAAAAAATGCAAAAAATATACCAATTATAGATAACTTTAATGTCATCACAAAACCATCTATAAGTAGTTGTTTATACGTTAGTAAGACTGTCCAGTCAAATTCATAACCCATATTAAATCCTAAATTTTAAATATTATATTAGATAAAAAAAGTGTAGATTTATATCTACACTTTTTCTATTAAGGCCATACTTCTGGAAGTACCTTTGGATTTTCTCCAAACCATTTTTTATATAGTTTAGCATATGTTCCATCTTTAACTGACTTTTGAATTGCAAAATTGACCGCATCTCTAAAGTTAGACTCATTTTCAGCTACACCCATACCATATGGCTCTACTGAAAGTGTTCCACCAGTTACTTTTAATTTACCGTTACTATCCGCAGCTTGTGTAGAACACCAAACTAAATCAGTTGTAACTGCATCAATTTTTCCTTTTTTAAGTGCCATTACAGCTTGAGGATATTCTTGAAAATATACAATTTTTGCTTTAGGTGAAGCTTTTTTGAAGTTCTCACCAGATGTTGCACCTTGAATGGCTCCTACTTTTTTACCTGCAAAACCTTTTGCTGTTCTTTTTTTCTCACCTTTTCTTACAAGCATTGATTGACCATCAAAAAAGTAAGAAACAGTAAAATCTATAGTATCATCTCTCATTACTTTATGAGTCATAGAAGCAGCAGCAATATCAATTTGTCCGCCAGATACTAAAGGTATTCTTGTTTTTGATGTAACTTGTTGAAACTTAACATCAACACCTAAGTCTTTAGATATATATTTTAATAAATCAATATCAAAACCAACTACTTTTCCAGCTTCATTTACAAAACCAAATGGTTTAAAGTCATACTTTACACCTGCTTTTAACACCCCAGCTTCTTTTACATCAGCTAACTTATCAGCATAAGCAACACCCGTTAACATTGCGAATGCAACTAAACTTGTTAATGTTTTTTTAAACATTTTGACCCCTTGTTTTCAGATTTTTGTTACGCTGTAGTCTACACATTTAAATCTTACAGTAAGCTTTTGATTTTTACGCTAATTGATATATCATAATTTTAAGTAAAACTTATATATAATCACATATATATTTAAAATAGGATTATAAAATAAATGACAAATAAAAAATTGCACTTAGTAAGTCTTGGGTGTACAAAAAATTTAATAGATAGTGAAGTTATGCTTGGTAAACTTAAAGAGTACACAATAACTGATGATTCAACACAGGCTGACCTTATCATTGTAAATACATGTGGATTTATTCAAAGTGCAAAAGAGGAGAGTTTAAACACTATTTTTGACCTTGATGCTACAAGAAAAGAGGAATCTGTTTTAGTAATGGCAGGATGTTTAAGTGAAAGATACAAAGAGGAACTTCAAGAGGGTCTTCAAAATGAGGTAGATATATTTACTGGTGTTGGGGATTATGATATTATTGATAAGTTGGTTGATGAAAAACGAAATCAATTTTCACAAAAAGTATTTTTAGCTGATGATGAAAATGATAGAGTTGTTACAGGTTCTACATATCATGCATATATTAAACTAAGTGAAGGTTGTAACCAACAATGTTCATTTTGTGCAATTCCAGCTTTTAAAGGTAAACTAAATAGTCGGCCTATAGGTTCAATAGAAGCTGAAGTTAAAAAGCTTGTATCCCAAGGATACTATGACTTCTCATTTGTATCTCAAGATAGTAGTTCTTATTTAAGAGATTTTAATATCAATGATGGTTTAGAACAATTGATTGATAGAGTTGAAAAAATTGATGGTGTAAAAAGTGCAAGAATACTTTATCTTTATCCTTCAACTACTACATTTAGCCTTATAGAGAAAATTTCAAATTCTCCTTTATTTCATACATACTATGATATGCCATTACAGCATATAAGTGCAAATGTATTAAAAGTTATGAAAAGAGGAAAAGGGGAGGAGCAATTAAGAGCATTGATGCAACATATGAAAGAGATGCCAGGTAGCTTTGTAAGATCAACTTTCATTGTTGGACACCCTGGTGAAACTGTTGATGATTTTAATGAACTTTGTAACTATATAAAAGATTATAAATTTGATAGAGTGAATGTTTTTAGTTATAGTGATGAAGATGGTACAAAAGCTTACGAACTAGAAGAAAAAGTTCCTCAGGATATAATAGATCATCGAGCAGAAGTACTTGGTAATATAATATCTGATATAACAAATCAAAAGCTTCAAGAAGAAGTAGGCAAAGAGTTTGAAGTTGTTGTAGATGGAGAAAGCGATGAGCATGAGTATCTTTTAAGTGCAAGAAAATTATCATGGGCTCCAGATATTGATGGAGAAATTTATATTAATGATAACGAAATTGCAGAAAAAATTAAATTTGGAAAAATTTACACTGCTAGAATAACTGAAGTTAGTGGAGATAAACTAATAGCAACTATTATAAAATAGTTGCTATTAGTTTTATAGTGATTTTAAAGATTCTAAAGAACTAATCGCATCTTTAAAATTATATTCCTCTACAAAACTTTTTATACTTTGAAATAATTCTCTATCTTTACTATTTAACTTATACTTTTCTATCTCTTCTATTATGTGTTCACACTTTTTAATTCTTTTACTATTTACTACCTCTTTAAGTTGTGCAAACAACTCATCTCTTTTTTTAGGATCTAATGTCAAGAGTTCAGTATTTAAATTTGTATCTTCATTATGAAATTTATTATTTAACTCCTCACACACTTTAAAAAGCTCATCTTTTAGTTTTGCTAATAGTATCTTATCTTGGGTATCTTCTAGTTGGATAACTATAGAGTTAAGTTCAACAGCACCTATATTAGCACTAAGACCTTTTAGAGTATGCAGTGTTCTTTTATACTCTTCTTCATTTAGATTTTCTAAGACTAAATTAGAATAGTCTTCATAAAAGTTATTTAGTATTTTTAGGTATAGTTTTTTATTTTGGTTACAATGTGATAATCCCATAGTAGTATCTATATT
>CBFDEF010000093.1:0-5635 GCA_965603755.1 uncultured Arcobacteraceae bacterium | reverse complement strand
TAGAACAAATACTATTGTTGATTCTTGTCAATTTAAAACTGTATGTGATAAATTTGAATCTGATAAATATTATGTTTGTGTTCCATATTCTATATCTAATGACCTTGACTTTATAGTATCTTTTGTATGTGATACAGAAGAGGAACATGAAAGAATAAGATCTCTTTTACCATTTATACAAGATTATGTTGATACTGCAAAGCCTGAAATAGTTAGTAAAAAACTTATGCAAGTTCTTGAAAGAAATGCACAAACAGATCCATTAACAAATCTTTATAATAGAAAATATTTAGAAAAATATATAGACAATACACTTTATGATGGTCCTCTTAAAGGTACATCTTGTGGTGTTATGATGGTTGATATTGATTTCTTTAAACTTATTAATGATAATTATGGTCATGATATAGGTGATATTGCAATTAAAACTATTGCTAATACATTGATGGATACTACATCAAATAAAGATGTTGTTATTAGATTTGGTGGTGAAGAGTTTATTGTGATTATTGTAGATTGTGATGAAGAGAGAATGATGAAAGTAGCAGAAGAGATTAGAATCGCATTTTCACAACAAAAGATTCAAGCAAATAGCGAAGAGTTTAGTAAAACAGTTTCTATTGGTTGTGCATTATTTCCAAATACAAATAAAGGTTTCTGGAAATATGTTAAACAAAGTGATATAGCTTTATATGAAGCAAAACAAACTGGTAGAAATAAAGTTGTTAAATATGTTGAGGGTATGAAATAATATTGCAATTTGTAATATTTTTAAACAAAAATTTAAAATTATGTTATATTTAAAAATAAATAATATTTGAAAGAGATAATATAATGGAAAGATTAGTAGAGTTAGAAACAATATCATTTGAAGATGGTAGTGACGAGGTAACGCTTCGTCCTACTATTTGGGATGATTATATTGGACAAGAAAAGATAAAAAAGAATCTACAAGTTTTTATTAAAGCTTGTAAAAAAAGAGAAGAGGTTTTGGATCATATCCTTCTTTTTGGACCCCCTGGACTTGGAAAAACTACATTAAGTCATATCATAGCAAATCAAATGGATACAAGTATCAAAGTAACTGCAGCACCTACAATAGAAAAAGGTGGAGATTTAGCAGCAATTTTAACAAACCTTGAAGAGGGCGATATACTTTTTATTGATGAGATACATAGATTAACCCCTGCAATTGAGGAGATACTTTATCCTGCCATGGAAGATTTTAGGCTTGATATTATTATAGGTTCCGGTCCTGCTGCACAAACTGTACAAATAGATTTACCTAAGTTTACTTTAATAGGTGCAACTACGCGAGCAGGGATGATAAGTAATCCATTAAGAGATAGATTTGGTATGCATTTTAGATTAAATTTTTATAATGATGATGAATTATCTAAAATAGTAAAAATAGCTTCAATTAAACTAGATAAAGAGAGTGAAAAGAAAGCAAGTTTTGAAATTGCAAGAAGAAGCAGAGGAACACCAAGGGTTGCATTGCGACTACTTAAGAGAGTTCGAGATTTTGCTGAAGTTGAAGATGAAGATACCATAGAACTTCATAGATGTAAATATGCATTGGATCAATTGGGTATAAATGATAAAGGTTTTGATGAGATGGACTTAAGACTTTTAGAACTACTACTTTCAAATAAAGGTAAACCTATGGGGTTAAGTACTCTGGCAGCCGCTTTAAGTGAAGATGAGGGTACGATAGAAGAGGCTATAGAGCCATACTTATTAGCAAATGGTTATATTCAAAGAACAGCAAGGGGAAGAGTTGCAACTGTAAAAAGTTATGAACTTTTTAGATTGACACCACCTCAAAAAGATATAGAATCAATTTCATTATTTATGGATTAGGATGAAGTTGTATGAATAAAGGAAAATTATGAAACTTGATACAAAAATGTTAAAAACTATTACTCTTTTATATGTAGAGGATGATGAGATAATACGAAATCAAACAATTTCATTATTTGATAAAATTTTTAAAAAAGTTTATATAGCCGAAGATGGAAGTATAGGTTTAGATATCTATAATAATAATCAAGATGATATTGATATTATTGTGACAGATATAAATATGCCTAAAATGGATGGATTAGAGATGATTAAAAATATCCATAATATACAAAAAGTATCTATACCTACAATTATTACAAGTGCCCATACTGATTCAAAAAATCTTTTAAATGCAATAGATATTCATGTTGATAAATATATAACTAAACCTATAAAAGTTAAAGATTTAACAGTAAGTATTGTTGAGCTTGTTTCTAAATATAGAAGAACAAATAAATTAGAAGCTTTAGCAAAAGATCTTGTTATAAAAAGTACTAATGATGATAAAAAGAATGAAGAACTAAGTTATTTATTAAATATTGCAACAAAAGAAAATGAGTTGTTTAAAACTATTATTGATGATTTTGTAAGTAAATTTAAAACAGATAAAAATGGTATTATTACAGAAGTTACACCTAAGTTTTGTAGATTTTTTAATTATTCAGATGATGAAATTATAGGTCAAAATATAAATAAATTAAAATGTAGTTCTTGTTCACAAGAGAGTTTTCAGCAACTTATGTTAAAAGCAATTCATACTAAGCAAACAATAACTTCAAGACATGCTTTTAAAACAAATGGAAAAAAATCTATTATGTGCGATGTAACTATGAATCCAAATTATGGTTCAGACTTTCTAGTTTCAGGATATACTTTTTATCTTGATGTAATTTAATATTGCATAATTGTAAAAAAATAATAAGTAGCACATAAAATGAGATTTATTATTTTTGCAACAATCTTTTTAACAGTATTTGCTCTTTTAAATATCTATATAAATAGAAGATTAATAAATAAACTAGATATAAAAGAGAACTCAAAAAAATATTTTAAATATTTTTTAATCTTTAACTTTTTAGGAATTGTTGGTTATATGTTTGCAAGATATAATCCATCTATTCCAAATTGGCTTTATTTTATCCTTTCACTACCAATTGGTATCTTATTTTTACTATTTTGTACAGCAGTTATTTATGATATAAGTTTATATCTAACCTCTAAACTTCCTGTGTCTAAAAAAAGGAGAAATTTTTTAAAAAAATCACTTGATATATCTTCAGTAGCATTAGCCGTTGGATTGACAAGTCGTTCTATTTATGAAGCAACAACAATTGAACTTGAAAAAGTTGATATAAAATTAAAAAATTTGAAACAATCATATAGTATAGTTCAATTAAGTGATATACATATTGGTGGATTAATAGATAAAAAGTTTATAGCTAAAATGGTAACAAGGGTAAATGATTTATCTCCTGATATAGTTGTAATAACAGGTGATTTAGTTGATATTGCATTAAAGTATGCTATTTCTGCTTTAGATGAATTAAAAAATCTAGATACTAAGTATGGTGTATACTTTATTGTTGGAAATCATGAGTATTTACATGGTATAGATGATATTATAAATAAAGTAAAAAGTTTAAATATAAAAGTTTTAGAAAATGAAAATATCTATATAGGTGAAGAAAATATTGGTTTTAATCTTGCAGGAGTATATGATGTTATGGGGCAAAGGGTAGGGCATCATAAACCTGATTTAAACAAAGCCTTGGCAAATAAAAAAGATGATGCACCAACTATATTATTAGCACATCAGCCAAGATATATTTATGAGGTAGATGGTGTTGATCTGATGCTAAGCGGTCATACACATGGTGGTCAATTGTATCCTTTTAGATTGTTAGTAAAAATTGTACAGCCATATTTACAAGGCTTATATAAACATAATGAAGATTTACAAATTTATGTAAATAAAGGTACAGGTTTTTGGGGTCCACCTATGAGGCTTGGGGCTAGTAGTGAGATAACTTTTATAACTATAAGTTGATAAAAGATATAATAATTCTTTAATCTATAAGGATATTTATGACCTATGTTCTAATACATATTATACATATATTTTCAGTTTTTATTTATGGTGGTTTTTTAATCACAGATAATCTATTTTTAACACGAATGAAAAAAGATTTAAGTAATGAAGAGCATACAAAAGTACGTGAGTATTTTATGAAGTATGTTAGATTGGTTGTTCCAAAAGCACTAATAGTAGCTGTTCTAAGTGGTGGGTATCTTTTATATATAAACTTTGGTGCTATTGGTGAAAATGGATTGACAAATTTTCAGATTTTACTTAGTATAAAAGCATTTTTAGGTGGATGGTTAGGACTTCGTGGAGTATTGCAAGTGTTTTTTGGTATTCAACCGCTGGTATTTAAAAGTCATATTTTTCCATTTGCATTGGTGCTAATAATAATATTGTTATCACAACTTATGTTTGTGATTTAAAGATAAAATAGAGTATCTATGAATATTAATACAAGTACACTTTTAACTCTTCTTTCTACTAAAATAGATAAACCTACAAAACAGACTATTGAAAAGTTAAGTGTAGAAGGGAAAGTTGATATATCCTCTTTGTTAAAAGAAAAAAGTGTACAAACCCTACTTAGTGATCTATTTAAAGATGTATCACAAGGGGTTAAAAACAAAAGTAGTGTAAATCAACTTTTAACATCAAATAAACAGATTTTTGATTTTAAAAACTTATCAAGTGAAGTAAAAAATCTATCTCAACAAATAGAGCAAAATCCAAAGCTTGAAAAGCAATCAGCTATTTTAAAAGAGTTTTTAGTAAATATAAAAAATATTGATGAAAATAGTTTAAAATCAAATATAAAAAATAGTGGAGTTTTTTTAGAATCTAAACTTTTAAAATCAGATACAACTATATCCTCAACAATAAAAACTGTACTAGGTCAAATTCAAGAGCAGATACAACAAAGTAGTAAAAATACACCTACATCATTTACTAAAGTAGAACAGCCAGTACAAGGTGAATCAAAACAACAAAATATTCCATTAAATAAACAAGAATTAATCAATAATATAAAATCTACAATATCTCAATTATCACAACTTCAAACTAAAGTAGATGTTTCGTCTCCTGATACAAAAGCAAGTAATTCAAATATGTCAAATATAGCTAATCAAACAAAAAATATAGATATATCCTCTAAAGATATAAAAGCAACTATTCAAAATATAACAAATCAAATAAAAAATATAGATATATCACCATCTAATAAATTAGAAACTCCTCTTTTAAAAGAGTTAAATACTAGTTTAAAAACCTTAGACTCTAACATATCAAAAGAGGCAGTTTTAGATAGTGGTTCAAATATAAAAAAGAATATAAAACTAATAATGTCAAATATTCAAACTCAACTTGATAGTAGTAAACAAGTTGATGATATGCCAAAAAATAAAATGTTTAACAATATTAAAAATTCTGTTGTTTTAATACAAGATAAGATAGAAAATATAAAAGTAAATATCCCAGAATCATTAAAAACAGAAGTTAAAGTAGAGATAGGTAAAGTTCTAGAACAAATAAAAGCAACACCACTAAATCAACCACAAGAAAAAAACATCTCAACTTTAAGCGATATAAAAAATAGTATCAATAATATTGAAACAAAATTGACAAAACTAGATATTCAAAATCCTCAAAATCTTCTAAATAGTAAATCAATAGTATCAAACGATTTAAAAGCTGCAGTTCTTCAAATAC
>CBFDEF010000092.1:0-5749 GCA_965603755.1 uncultured Arcobacteraceae bacterium | reverse complement strand
GTTCTTTTACACTTTACAAGTTTTACTACATTGTATATATTTACTCTTATTTGTTTATCTATATCTTTGTATATATCGTTTAAGTTGAAGGATTGATTTATGAAACAACACTATTTTTTCTCACAACCACATCAACCATTTTTTGTTTTGGCTTTTATTAACTCTATTATTTTTATGTTAGTATTTATGCTTTCATATAAAGGTATATTATCTTTAGAAATTGATAGTGTGACGTTTCACTCATATAGTTTAGTTTATCTATTTTTTACACCTGCACTTTTTGCATTTTTATTTACCACCTTTCCTAGATTTTTATCACAAGAAGCAATAAAAAAAGATGTTTATCTAAAGATATTTGGACTGTTTATCTTAGGAAGTTTGATTTTTTTAATCGGTTCATTTATTTCACCATTGGCTTATAAGTTAGGGATGGTTATTGTATATGTAGCATTTATATTATCTGTAAAAGTATTATATGGAATACATAAAAGTTCAGATATGCCAAATAAACATGATAGCTTTTGGATATTAGTTGGTTTTGTTTTTGGTATTGGTGCTTATTCATTGTTTCTATTAGAACAATTTGTATCCATAGGTATACAGCTTGCTATTTTTGCATATCTATTTATTGTTGGTTTTTCTGTTGCACAAAGAATGATACCATTTTTTTCACATTGCAAGGTAAATAAAAATAAAACTTTTATGAGAAATATTATGATACTTATCTCTTTTCATATTATATTAGAACTAGTAAATAAAAATTTTTCTTTTTTATCAGATGTGATATTGTCTATTGTTATTGCAAAAGAGTTAATAAGATGGAAACTGCCTTTTCCAAATACAAATCCAATGTTAACAATTTTACATGTTGCTCTATTTTGGGTACCTATTGCATTTTTTATCTCTTTTATAAGTAAGGTTATTATTTTGTTTAATGATAATTATTTTTTAGCTTTAGATATACATATTTTAATGCTTGGATTTTTATTTACAGTTTTAATAGGGTTTGGTACAAGAGTTACATTAGGGCATAGTGGAAATCAAATGTCTGCTGATAAGATTACAAAATATTTATTTATTTGGACACAAATTGTTATTTTAGTTAGGATAGCTGTGTCTATTATAGCAGGACTTGGATGGAACTATATGGTCTTATTTGATATATCAGTTACAGCATGGATAATAATGTTTATAGTTTGGGCTACAAGGTTTTTTAAAGTGCTGATTTTTGGAGCTAGATTATATTAAGTTAATCTTATAAAATAACCTTTGACAAAAATAATTTTTTTAGATACAATACGCAAAAATAACTATTTAAAGATGGACAGATGATTAAAAAATTAAGAAAGTTTACAAATATGACAATCTTATGTATCACTAGTAATGAAAATTTAAAAACTCAATTAAAAGAAAATTTAAAAGATTCTAAAGAGTTAATTTTTATGAATATAGATGCATCTATTGATATTGTGGAAAATAATTTTGATATACTTTTAGTTGATTATTGTTGTGAAACAGCACTAGAAGTTATGGATGATATGAGAATAAAAAAGCCTCATTTACCAAAAATTGTAATCCTTGAAGAGCAAACAGAAAAAAATATAGTGAATTGTATAAATGTATCAGCATATTCTATCCTTACAAATCCAATAAATTATGATGATCTAAAATATTCAATAATTATGGCATTAAATCAATCTAAAAGGGTAGATAAAATACTTTTAAATGAAGATATTTATTATGATTCTTATAGAGAAAGATTCTATAATAATAGCGGTGCAATTGAGTTTACTAAGTATGAATTTCAAGTATTGAAACTGCTATTAGATAATCATGATAAAATAATTGGATATGATGAGATAAAAGAGAAAGTTTGGAAAGAGAAAAAAATGAGTATCTTTACAATGAGAAATGTTATAAATAAAATTAGAAATAAGACTTATTATAATATTATTAAAAACAACTCTACAGCTGGGTATCAAATAGATACTTTAAGTTAATAGTTTATGTTGCATAGGAAAAAATGATGGAAGAACAAATAGTATCTAAAGATGAGATAGTTGAAATGTTTTCGTTAGGCGTGTTAGAAGATAATGATGATGGTTGGCTATTATATGGTCAAGAGATACAGATTATTGCAATACATGACACAGATCCAAAGTATATAGCAGATGTAACAAATGCAGATTATTATAAACTTGTGCCTATTAAAAAATAGAATAAATAATTAGAAGGAAAAAAAATGTCACATTGCCCTTTTTGTAAAAAGAAAATAGCCATGAGTAAAGCATTTTGCTCAAGAAATTGTAAAGAAAATTACTTTCAACTTATTGCTATACAAATACCAAAATTGTTTATGAAAAGAATTTTTGTTTTTTGTACAGAAGATGAGAGAGAAAAAGAGATAGCAGAGTTTGCTACTCGTCATAAGTGGAGACTTGATCTTCTAAAAAATAAAATTGAAGATGAAGCTATTAAGATGGGATATATTGAAAACCCTCATCCGACTGAAAATTAATTCTATTTAGTTTCTGCTATTGACTTGTATACTAATGTGTATACAATTGTAGAAACTACTGCAAAAATAAACGATATAATCATACCCATAGTTAGCCAAGATGTTCCAAGTAAAAATCCAAGTTGTATATCTGGTTCTCTAAATATTTCGGCTATTATTCTCATGATAGAATAAAGTATCACATATAATAATCCTAGCTGACCATCAAATTGTTTTTTAGTTCTTGCTATAAAAAGTATTACAAATATAATAAAACCTTCTAAAAACGCTTCATAAAGTGCTGATGGATGTCTTAAAATCCCATCTACATATATTCCCCAAGGTTCATTCGTAGCACGACCCACTAACTCTTTATTTAAAAAGTTTCCAATTCTGCCAAATATATAACCTAAAGGGACTGCAAGTGCTGCAATATCAACCATAAACCAAAAGTTAGTTTTATATTTTTTACACCAAAGAATAGATGCAATAATAAACCCAGCTAAGGCACCATGATAACTCATACCAGATATACCAACAAATGAACCGTCAGCTCCAAATGGATTAAATATCTGCCATGGGTGGGTTAAATAATAGCTTGTATTTAAGTCATAAAATAAAATATATCCTATTCTAGCTCCTAAAATAACACCTATTTCAACCCACCAAATATAACTGTCAAGTCCATCTTGTGATATATTTAGATTGTCTTTTTTTACTATCCATTTAGCTATCATTACAGCACTTATAAAAGCTGTGGCATACATAATTCCATACCAATGTACAGATAAACTACCAATACTAAAAGCTATAGGATCAAAAACAGTATATATGTTATTCCAAGATTCCATTATTTAGTATATCCTATAGTGCATCAGCTATAAGTTCTATAGGGTTTTTAAATACAACTGAACTATCAGTTCTACCTAAAGAATCAGTGATTTGCATTCTACATGCACTACATTCTGCGCTTACAACAGAAGCTTTTGTTTTATTTATCATAACTGCTTTTTTTACACCAACTTGTTTTGCTAAATGATACTTCTCACTTTGCATTGTAACTCCACCAAAACCACAACATTCATTTGAATCACTCATCTCATCTATTTTATAGTTTTGTTCTATTAATGTTCTAGGTTCTTTAAATACACCTTGCATCTTTTTAGCATGGCATGGATCATGGTATGTAACTATATCATCCATTTTCTTCCCATTGTCTTTTAATATTTGAGCTAGTTTTGTATTGTTTTCTAACCATTTTGTAGCCATATGTATTTTAGAACTAAGTTTAATTGCTCTTTCTTTCCATTGGGGTTGGTCATGTAGAAAATGTTCCCAATCTGTATTTATCATTGCACTACAAGTAGCTTCTGGGATAATAATAGCATCTACATCATCAATAAATGTTTCAAAATATTTTATATTTTTTTTAATAAGATAATCAACTGTATCAAAATCCCCTGTAAAATAAGCAGGTGCGCCACAACAAAGTTGTTTCTTTGGTATCATTGCATCTATTTCAATTTTTTCTAAAATTTTTAATAAGCTTTTCCCTATATTAGTGTAAGCATAGTTTCCCATACATCCAATAAAAATAGCAACTTTATTTCTGGCTTTCTTGTGTTCTTTTATTTTAGTTGAATATTTTATATTTTCAGGATAAGAGTTTAAAAATGACTTTCGATCTGCAAATGGTAAAGTTCTATCTTGTATCATCTCTATTGGAAGGTTAATTCTCATTTTAGAGCTTTGTTTTTCATGATTTATTTTCAATCCACAAGTTTGAAATACCCATCCCATTTTCGCTAATAAGTCCATGACTTTTCTATGTCTTAAAAGAAAAAAGAAAGCTCTTTTATACCAAGCTATACCATACTTTTTGGCTATATCAGAACGCACTTGCTCTATTATCATATCAGTAGGTAGATCATTAGGACAAACTTCAACACAGTTTGTACATAAAAAACAACTCTCAAAAATATCTTTTGCAGTTTTATCTAACTCTAATTCATCTCTATTATATGCACCAAGAAGGTCAATAAAACCCCTTGGAGATGTTGTTTCATCTTGATTTATATTAAAAATTGTACAAACAGTCTTACACTTACCACATTTGATACAATCATCACTAACTTCTGTAAAATTAAATTTATTATTACTCACGAGTTGCATTATTCCCTTTATTTAATATAGTTTCTATTTTACCATAAAAGATATTATATATAATTTGCTTTTATAAACTTAACACATTTTTAACATTTTTTTATATTACAATAGTCATTATATTAATCTTAGGAATTATTTATGAACTTTAGTAAAGTAATTTATATTGTTATCTCTATGTTATTAGTTACCAACCTTTATTCAAATGTTATTAAAAGTGAAAAAGAACTCCAAAAAGTATCCTTGCAACTTCAATGGTTAGATCAGTTCCAATTTGCAGGATATTATATTGCTAAAGAGAAAGGATTTTATAATAAAGTAGGGCTTGATGTTGATATAAAAAAGTATAAAAATGATCTTTTAACAGTTGAAGAGGTTATAAATAAAAAATCAACTTATGGAGTTGGTAGATCAACATTAATAATAGATAAAAGTAAAGGTGCAAACATAAAACTAATTGCTTCTGTATTTCAATCTTCACCATTAGTATTATTATCAACACAAGATTCAGGGATAAAAACTATAAAAGATTTAATAGGCAAAAAAGTAATGATGACAAAGGATGCTGAAACTGCTGCTTCTTTAATGGCAATGATAAATAAAAAAGGTGTTTATTCAAAAGATTTTAAAAAAATAAAACATAGTTTTAATATAGAAGATTTAATAAATAACAATACTGATTTGATGGCTTCATATATATCAAATGAACCTTTTATTCTAAATAAAAAAGGGATAAATTATACAGTATTTGATCCAAAAGATTATGGCTTTGATTTTTATTGTGACATATTATTTACAAGTGATGAAGAAGTTAAAAACAATCCAAAAAGGGTAGAACTTTTTAAAAAAGCATCTTTAAAAGGTTGGGAGTATGCATTTAATAATATAGATGAGACAGTTGAACTAATATTAAAGAAATATAATTCTCAACATAAAACTAAAAATGGATTAATTTTTGAGGCGTATCAATTAAAAAAATTAGCATATTGTAATAATAAAAAATTAGGAGATATAGAACAATCTAAAATAGAAAGAATATATGATATTTATAATGTAATGGGGTTTGTTAATAAAAAATTTGATTTTGAT
>CBFDEF010000091.1:0-5810 GCA_965603755.1 uncultured Arcobacteraceae bacterium | reverse complement strand
TCATCTAAAGAATTTTTCTGTTCTTCAAAGAGAAACAAATGAGTATGCATTGTCTACCCCTTTATTTTTAACTTTATAGTTGAATATTATTTATCTTTTATTATATCTAATAATTTATCAAAATTATAATTTTTTTTATTATTCTAATAAAAAAATATTTAAAGTGTTAATATTTTCATTCTTTGGATTATTAGCTTATGGTAAACCGCTATTGAAGATTTAGTAGTCTTTTATTTCAGAAGAATGGTAAGTGTATAAAATAAAGATAAACTTAATTAGGGTTAATTTAATAAACCCTAATTAAACTCTTTTAGTATGGTAGCGAGGATGTCGCTCCAACGTTTGAATTATTTTGATTAAGTGCAAGTTTGCTTATTCTACAAACATTACCTTTTTTTATATCACCTTCAATAACCTGACCATATGATACTTTTGGTAGAGATCTTGTAATTCGGATCTTACCTGTTTGAATCTCATCATAACCTAAAAACTCTTTTGTATATTCATCATATATTTTTTCACCTAAATCAAATACATTATATACTGCACCCTCTTTTAAGTTTTGACTTATGATTGCACTACCATTTCTTGAAAGTTTTGCAATTTTTAAAGGATAAATATTTTCAATAATCTCATAAGTAATATCACTACTAATTTTATTTAATACATTTTGAAATATTTGTTCATCACTATTACCTGTTGGAACAAAATCTATTGTTGTAGTATTTGACCACTTAATCTGCTTCGTAGCCATTGCAATTATTTTGTACTGAATTGTTGCAAATGCTTGTAAATCACTAATCTCTTGACCCGTTAAACTACTTATCGAAGAGTTGTTAGAGATTCTAAAATCAGAAATTGTTGAAACTATTAGATAATCTGTACCTAAAATATTTCCAAGTTTTAATATCTCATCTTTATGAGCATCTTTTGATAATATAATATCTTTTTCACTTTTATATGCTTTATTATTTGCTCTATCTAAAACAGAAAACTTTCTTGTTTGAGTAATAGAACTTATCATCTCTTGAGTTAGTCTTTGACTAACATCATATGATGTTTTACTTCTACTTAAAACTTGAAAGCTCATATCTCTTGAATAAGATGGTACTACAACTAGTTTTCTTCTTTTATGAGCACTGTGACCAGGTGTTTTATATTTGATAACAGTAACTGTAACTGTTGCATCCCAACCATTACTATCTTCAGATTTATCAATACTTTGAATATCGTAAGTATCAATTGTCCCTTTTGTAATAGCGACAACAGCATTTTTAACTTCAGATTCCATTGAAGCACCAAAATCTTCTTCGCCATTTTTTTCAACTGAATATTCATTCATAAGTTGTTTCATGCTTTTAACAGATGCTATATTTACACCTTGTGTTTGTTGAATAGCTTGAATTAGTGCATCTGTAATAGCTGCTTTTTTAGTTATACCATAACCTGTAGCATTTTTTTGTATCTTAACTGTTGTAAGTTCAGCAAAAACTGAACTTACAAATAAGCTTATAATTAATAGAATTTTTTTCATATTAAAACCCTAAAAATCGTTTGTATCGATAACATCAAGACCAGTTCGTACCTCTTCTTGAGATGTTATTTTTACATTTGTTTTTTTAGCAGCTTTAGGTTTATTTGAAGATTTCCAATTTTTAATCTGTGATGCTTGTTCAGATCCTGCATAAGACCATAATCTAATTACACCAATAGCTTCATTTCCATTTTCAAGTTTAACTCTCCATTTTTTAACTGTTGCTACACCTTGAAGTTTAGCTTTAGCTCTTTTTTTAGTATGCTCTTGAGCAATATCAATAAGTCTTTCAATATCATCATCATTAATATCTCCTGTCTCACCATTTTTAAGAACTGCTTCTTCAGAAACTGCAGATATTGTTCTCTCTTCAGTAGCTGTCATTTTTGCAGATAAGAACTCTACTATTTGTGTATCTGCTAACATCATTGCTGTTTTTTGAGCAGATTCTCTTCTTCTTTCAAGTTTAACTTCTCTTTTACCTGTATAGTTATGTGACCATTGAGCATATGAAATAATAGCAGGTGTTCCGTCTTCTAAGAAAATAATTCTTGGACCAAAAGTACCTAATAATGTATTATTATCTTTTGGGATAAAAACTTGTACACTGTTTCCTGTTTTTTTAGTTAAAAGTGGTAATTTTCTTTTTGTAATATCAGATGCTAATTGTTTTAACTTTTCAGAATAAACAATAACTACACCTAAGCTATATCCACCACTTTTAGTTTTACCTTCAATTGTTTGAATAGGTAAAACTCCAGCAAGTGAACCCATAGATTTACTCATCATTTTTTTGCTAAAGTTATCTTGAAATGTTTTCTTTCTTTGATCTCTTGGTACTGCATTATATTCAGATGGGTCAATACCTAAATCATTAAGTGCTTTATCTAATTGAGCACCAACTAAAGTTTGTAATTTAGTAAATATTTCACCAAATTTAGAGTGAATTTTAGGATCATCTTTTATATCTCTTGCATTATCAGATTGGTTATCATAGAATTTTTGAATTGTTTCTGTTTCCATTTTTTGATATAAAAATTTTACAAACTCTTTTTGTGCTTTAAGCATAGATTTTTCATATGCTATTGTTCTATATTTTGCCCATTGAGAATTTGTAGGTCCTACAGGTATAGTTGATGTAGCATAAAAATATATCTTGCCTTTTGATAACTCACCAAATACAATATTCTTTTTATTTGCATATTGTTCAATACTTTGCTCTACTAAATCTCTTGAAGAAACTGTAGGGATACTCTCTTGATTTACAACTTTAGGTTCAATTGGTTCAGCTGGTGCAGTGTTTGCATAACCATAAACAGTTGAAAGCCCAATTGTAAGTAATAATTTTAATAATATATTATTTTTCATTTTTTTCCTTTATTTTTACCAAGTAACTGTATCGTTACTACCGATTTTTTCTACAATCTCTTCTGATTCCCAAACTGAATAACCACCTATAAGATCAGTTAAAGTTAATTGAAACCAATATTCTACAAGTTGTTTATCATCTGCAGTTCTTGCAGTTCTTTGTAAAATTTTACCACTTAAAGACATGTTTGCAACATCTAATTGTCCAGTTTTTGCAATAGTACTTTGTTTAAACTCTTTATTGTTTTTTAATTTTCTTGTTTCAAAAATCATACTATCTGTACTTTTTCCACCATAACTCATAGAGTTTATAATATATGCTTGTCTAGAGTTAAGAATAGTAATTCTTATTTTTTTAATTAGCATATCTGTATCAATTCTTTGAGTAGTATCATTAATCATTCTACCCATCATGATTTTATTTTTTGTACCATCTTGTCTAGTTAATGCGCCACCTCTAAGTAAACTTTCAACTGCTAATTTTGCAGCTTTTTCAAAATCTTTTCTGTCAATACCCATTGTTAAAGATGCTTTTTGTGCTGATGGTGCTCCTAAGTATTGAGGTTGACTTGTACAACCTGAAAATAATAGTGCTGAAGCAGTAATAACTGCTAATGTAAGTTTCTGTTTTATATTCATTTTTTGTCCTTAGTTATTTGTATATTCTTTGTGATAACTATTTTTTCGTAAGTCATCATTAGTGCTTGTTTCTTGAATTAAAATTTGGAAATCTTTTATTCTATCAGATGGTGAAATACCATGAATTGTAAGTCCTCTTTGAGATTGAATCTCTACAACAACCCATTTTGATAATATAGATTTTTCAATAAAGTTGTTTTTATCCATCCAGTTGATTTTATATGCAACTGTTTTATCAAAACTTGAGTAGTTTCTAAATCTAGCTTCCACTTCCATAAGTCCATCTTCTCTTGTTAGATAATTAACTGTTTGAAATTCAAGCCAACCATCCATTGAACCATTCTCCATGATTACATGTGGATCTGTTATTTTACTATTTATTGATGGTTGATTTTGTGTACAACCTGTAAAAAATAGTATTAGCCCTAAAGCTAATAATGATTTAATTAATTTCATATTTTATCCTTTTCTAAATATTGTTTTATGAACTTTTACATTTTCTTTAGATTCTGATTTAATGTATATTAATGCATTAGAGTTTTGAGGTATTGTAATAGAAGAGATTATTTTACCATTGTTGTCTCTTATAACAACTGGTTGATTATTTAATTCAACTCTTACACTATGAAAGTTTTTAGGTAGTGCAGTCCAACTTCTTACATCTGCTTTATTTGTAAGACCTTGATATGCTGCCATAGCTAATCCACCCCATAAACCAGTATTCTTTTTAACTTGATATTGAGCAATAGTTTTAACAGTAAGACTCATAATAGCTTCTGTTACAACAGTAGGAAATTTTTTCTTGAACTCTGTTTTAATAACATTATCCATATTAGAAATCTCAGTAGTTTTTGTACCGTTAACATTTAAAAATGGGTATGATTCAGCTCTCTCTTTAATTTGTGGTAATGCAATACCTGTATAAGCTACCTTGCTAGTAACTAGAAATAATGGGATGTCAAATCTCATCTCATCTTGCATCATACCTTTACCATTTTCATATATAACCCAAGCGTAACTTTTACTATTTTTGTTATTTACAGAAGATGCCAATTGTTCACTTAATTCAAAATCACTTTTAAATTGTTCATTTTTTGGATCCATTAACATAGCTTCTTTAAATAGATCTCTAGCTTTTGTAGTATCTCCATCAAGTAAAAAGAATAATCCACTTGAATAAGTTGTAAATGGATTTACAAAATCTGGATATGCTTTAAAGTTATTAAGAACATCTCCATATTTTTTGTATACAGCATTTGCTGCTTTTGTATCTTGCTTTTTACCTTTGTTTTTTTCTGCTTTAGCTGCAATATCTTTTTCGAAATGATCTTTAGCTCTTCTTTGTCTATCTAAAGCACGGTTAAACTCTATTCTTGCATTTGAAAAGTCTTTTAAACCAATAAAGTTTAAACCTTTGTAAGTATTAAGCATAACTTTTTCGTAAACATTACCTTCGTATTCATTTACATTGTTATTTACTAAAACACTTTTTGTACCTTCACCTATATTTCCAGCAATTCCATCTTTATCAACTTCTTCTTTGTAAATGATTTCTGCATCATCAAATAAAGCATTACTTTTGTTATAGTCTAAACAATTTCTTGCCATAGATCCACCTTGAATACCCCAAAGTATTACATCATCTTTATCTTCAATCTTTTCGTCAAAAAATTTGTAATCACATTTTCCACTACTTAAATCTTCATTAAATTTTTTTAATGATCCACCATGTCCTGTAACTGCTGCACATCCTGAAAAAAATAGTAAAGATGATGCAATTAAACTACTTGCAATAAACTGTTTTGTCATGTTTATTTCCCCTTTGATTTGTGTAAATATAAGTAGAAATAATACAGAAAAATCACTTATAACTAGTTGAAATATGGCTTAAATTTAATTATTAATTTTGTAATATAATTGTAATTAAAATATTGATAACATTTTATAGACAAAATAATTTCAAATTTATTTAAATATAAATTTAGATTATTTTTAACTTCTTACCTATGGTATTTATAGCTATTTTATTTACATAGTTTAGTTTTAAAGAAAATTTTAAATTTGAGATTTTGTCTTTTAAAATTTTTTTTATCTCTTGGGAACTAAACTCTTTTTTACTCTCTAAAGTTATGTTTAATATCTCATCTCTTAGTTTATCATCATTATTTTCAACAAAAACTAGAGCTTTTTCTATTTCTTCTACTTCTTCTAGAGTATTTTCTATTTGAATTGTTGAGTATCTTTTTCCTGCAATTTTAAATATTTTTGA
>CBFDEF010000090.1:0-5892 GCA_965603755.1 uncultured Arcobacteraceae bacterium | reverse complement strand
AAAAACTATTTAGGAGAAATAATACAATGATAGATTCATTAATAGTAGCATTTGCTACACTGTTTATAACAATAATATCTTTATACAAATGGGTGATAATTATATCAGCAATTTTATCTTGGGTACAACCAGATCCACATAATCCAATTGTTCAAATGCTTTATAGGCTAACAGAACCTGCTTATGCTTTTGTGCGAAGATATATTCCAACTGTGTTTGGTGGAATGGATATGGCACCATTAATCTTAATCTTTGCATTACAATTTTTAGAGATATTTTTATCTAATCTTTTTTCAAATATGATGTAAATATTTTTTAATAAAACAAAAGAATCATATTCTTTTGTTTTTATCAATACTTAGAAATTCAACCACAAGAGGTACTTAAATTGAATTTATCAACTGCTAAAATACCAACACTAACTATAAACAATCAACAAGAAAAACGACAAGAGATACTTAACTATTTTTATAATAGCTATGAAACATTTGAGATACTATTTACTATGTTCAAAAATGAAGATGTTTTTTATAAAAAAAGTGAATCCACAAGACATCCTATGATATTTTATTTTGGTCATACTGCTACATTTTTTATAAACAAACTTATTTTAGCAAATGTTATAACTAAAAGAATCAATCCAAATTTTGAATCTATGTTTGCTATTGGTGTTGATGAGATGAGTTGGGATGATTTAAATGAATCTAGATACAACTGGCCAAAAGTAGATGAAGTAAGAGAGTATAGAAAAGAGGTTAGAAAGTTAGTAGAAAATCTAATAATAACACTACCTTTAAATGATAAAATAGAACAAAATGACGATATGTGGATTATCCTTATGGGGATTGAACATGAGAGAATACATATAGAAACTTCTAGTGTATTACATAGACAAATGCCTATAGAGTACATAAGTAAAATAGAACAGTTCCCTATATGCAAAGTTGATAATAAAGTTGTTCAAAATCAACTTATAACTATTGAAGAACAAGAGATAAGAGTAGGAAAAGATATAACTCATAACCTTTATGGATGGGATAATGAATATGGAGTTTACAATACAAAAGTTCCGAAATTTCAAGTATCAAAGTATCTAGTTTCAAATGCAGAGTATTTTGAGTTTGTAAAAGATAATGGATACAATAAAAAAGAGTTTTGGGATGAAGAAGGGAAAGAGTTTTTAAAAAATTATTCTGCAAAACACCCAACATTTTGGATAAAACAGCCAAATGGAGAGTTTAAATATAGAACAATAATGGAGATAATTGATATGCCCTACTCTTGGCCTGTTGATGTAAATGTGTTAGAAGCAATGGCATTTTGTAGATGGAAAAGCACTAAAGAAAAAATAAACTATACTTTACCTAGCGAAGAGCAGTATTACAGCATCCATGAGCTTTCAAATATTCAAGAGATACCTTTAGGTAAAGGTATAAAAGCAAATATAAACTTAAATCATTTTGCCTCAGCATCACCTGTAGATATGTTTGCTTTTCGAGGAAACTTTTCATCTAATGATGAAACCGCATCTGCTAGTTTTAATGATATTTATGATGTAATAGGAAATGTATGGCAATGGACTAGAACACCAATATACCCGTTTGATGGATTTAAAGTTCATCCTGTTTATGATGACTTTTCAGTTCCTACTTTTGATAATAAACACAACTTACTAAAAGGTGGGAGTTTTATAAGTACGGGAAATGAGATTATAAAACACTCGAGATATGCTTTTAGGAGACATTTTTATCAACATTCAGGTTTCAGGTATGTTATAGGAGATGAACAATTAGATATTAAATCATTTAAAAACGAAGATAAGTTTATAAATGATGAAATTAATAAACATACATTATGTGATAAAATAACTAAAATATTTAAACATGTAAAAACTTTTACAACAAAATATAAAAAAAAGAGTGCCTTAGAGATAGGATGTAGTGTAGGTAAGGGTACAATTGAACTATCAAAAATATATACTAGTGTAACAGGTGTTGATACCACTTCTAGAATAATAAAAGAGGCAATGTCTTATAAAAATAGTTTTGAAAATATAAATAATATTGAATTTTGGCAAGTTGACCCATCAAATTTAAAACCTCACTTTAAAAACTATGATTTAATAATTCTAAATGAGATATTAAATAGAATTTATTCACCTATATCACTTTTAAATGATTTGATTTCTAGAATAAATAGTGGTGGTATTTTAATTATAATTAGTCAAAAGTCAGATGACCTATCTAGTTTAAATAAAAGTTTTAAACTAGTAAGTATAAAAGATATAGAGAATAAAAATATAAGCTTATGGGAAAGAATATAGATGCAAGAGTTTGATAAAGTTTTTGACAGATCAGATACAAATGCTGAGAAATATCAATTAAGAGAAAAGATATATGGTACAACAGATGTTTTACCAATGTGGGTTGCTGATATGGATATAGCAACACCTGATTTTGTTATGAAAAAGATTCAAGAGAGGTTAAAACACCCTATTTTAGGTTATGAAGAGTTTCCAATAGCTGCTAAAATTGCACAAATAAACTGGATGAAAAATAATCACAACTTTGAGATAAATAAAGAAGATATTTTATATTCACACTCAGTTGTGACATCAATAAATTTAGCAATAGAAACTTTTACAAACATAGGTGATGAAGTGATAGTTCAAACTCCTGTTTATTTCCCTTTTTATAGTTCTATTACAAACAACCATCGACATATTCTTAGAAATCCACTTAAAAAAGATGATGAGGGGAACTATAGTTTTGATTTAGAAGATTTAAAATCTAAAATAACTTCAAAAACAAAACTTTTGCTATTGTGTTCACCACATAATCCAGTAGGAAGAGTGTGGAGAGAAGATGAGTTATTGGAGCTTGGACAAATATGTTTGGATAATAATATAAAAGTATTTTCTGATGAGATACATAGTGACTTAATTTATAATGGTTTTAAACATATCCCTTTTGCAACACTTAGTTCAAAAATAAAAGATATAACAGTAACTGCACTAGGCGTTGGAAAAACTTTTAATTTAGCAGGGATTACAACCTCTACAATTATTATATCAAACAAAAGAATGAGAGATGAGTTTATAAAAGTATCAAATAGATTCCATTTAGCCGAAGGCAACACAATAGGTCATATAGCTTTCCAAAGTGCATACAATGATGGACAAAATTGGAGAGATAAACTAATCATACACTTAAATTCAAATATAGAAAAACTTGAATCTTTACTTTTAAAATATCAAGATAAAATTATATTTAAAAAACCAGAAGGTACATATTTAGTTTGGTTGGATTGTACAAAAATGGGATTATGTGATAAAAAGTTAAGAGAATTTTTTGTTACAAAAGCAAAACTTGGTCTAAGTGCTGGTACATCTTTTGGTAAAGAGGGTAAAAATCATATGAGAATAAATATAGCAGTTCCTACACAAACTATGGATGAGGCTATAAAAAGGTTAGATAAAGCGTTAAATGAGTTTTAACGCTTATCCTTTTATAAAAAGTTTATATAAAGTATTCAGAAGCAGCTTGTTTTGATGGAAGTTTAACACCTTCACAAATCATCTCATTTGTTATATCTGTGCTATCTACAAATTTAACTTTATAAGTTTCATCTGCATTTGTTCTTCCATAAGTTACTATTAAATTTGCTGCTAATTTATTATCATCATCACTTGCATCTTTTTGGAATAAACATAAAGGTCCACTAGCATCTTCAATTCTTGCTTTATAATATTTAGAACTTGTTGTATTTTTAATCTTTTCATTATCATCTTGATCTCGACCAATAATAAGTTTTGCACCATCTGGAAGTCTTAAATGTCTACCAGCTTTTAAAGTATTTATATCTTCAACCTCTAGTTTTTCATGATCAACAAAGTCTCTTAGTTTGTTACTAAATTGTATCTCTGTTAGTAAACAACCACCACCTGGTGATTCAAAATCCTCTAATCCTATCTCTTTAGCAATTGCCAATTGTCTTTGTCTATTTCTACCATTAATATCATAAAGTTTCTCTCTATCTATCCATCCCTCTAATTCAGGTTTTGACGGTTCAAGAAGTTTAGCACTAAGTGGTCTTACAATTAAATCATCATGTTCACTTAATTTTTTTACATTTTCTAAAGCATCTTTTCTCTGAGACATGGGTCTTTGACCTAAAACCTCTCCACTAATCATAAAATCAGCATCATACTTCTCTAATAATTTACCCGTATATCTAAACATAAAGCCATGACAATCTATACAAGGATTGAAATTCTTACCGTAACCATATTTTGGATCAAACAGTACTTCATCTAAATACAATTGTCTTAAATCTAAAATTTCTAATTTTACACCTATTTGATCACACATATTTTGCATATGTTCTGTTCTATCTACAGTTGAACCAAAACCTATATTAATATTTACTGCAATCACTTCAATACCTTGATCCACAACTGTTTTCATAGCGATTGTAGAATCTAGTCCACCACTAAATAATGCTAATGCTCTCATTCTTTTCCTTTATTTAAATAACTTAGCAGGGTCTATATATTTGCTATCTTTTGTTGCTTGAAATAATAACTTATCATTTACACGCCCTACAACATAACCTTTTGGTATCCATTTTCCAACTTTTAATGTTGGAGATATTTTATCTAAGTGAGAATATATTGTATGTAAACTTCCGCTATGCTTTACAATTACAACATTTTCTAACAAGCCTGAATTTCTTTTTGCATATACAATTTTACCCTTAAAGACACTGAATACTTTAGAGTTTTTCTTCTTTGCTTTTAATGTTACAGATTCATTAAATAGTTCCATTTTATATACTTTATCATAATATTTTCCAAACTTTTTTGTAATCTTATATGACTTTAAAGGTGATATTGTCTTTTTTCCATAATATTTAGATATCTTTATACCTTTTGCAGATGAACCAATTTTTCTAACCTCTATATTAACATCATCATCAAATTTTTCTTTATCTATATATTTAATTTTCTTGGTTTTTTTAGTTTTTTTGTTCTTATTCTTTTTAGCTAATAATTGTTGTTTTCTCTTTTTTTCCAACTCTTTTTTTCTTAATAACTCTTTAGCTCTTTTGATTCTATTTTTCTCTTTTGTAATCTCTTTCTTTTTTAAAATATTTAAACTTCCAAGTAGATCTGTAACCTTATTTTGTTTATTGATTATAGTTTTTAGATGTTTTTGATAAGCTTTATGCTTAGATTTAAGAGAATTTAAAACTTTTTCTTGCTCTAACTGTTTTTCTAAATACATTTTTTTAATATTTTCTTGATCATTTATAAACTTATCAGTTTTTGATAATTTATCTTGATTTTTTCGTGTTGCTTTATTAATTTTTAGATAATCAATATTTAGCTCAAATACTTCATCTTTTGCATTTTGAAATATCAATGTATACACCTCTTTATCAATTATATTTGATAAACTCTCTTTATTCGCTTGCTTTAGACCCATACTCATAGCATATTTTTCTATAGTATAATCTATAACTTTCTGCTCTATATCTTCTTTTTTTATTTGTAAGTCTATAGATTTTTGTTTTAATTTAATTAGACTTTGATTTGCATTAGAAAGTTTTAACTTATTTAAAAATAATTTATTATCAGTTACTTCTAACATATTTACAATCTCTTTGTAGTTATTTTCTTCTATCTTTATCTTTGAAATTAATGACTCTATATCTTTGTCAAGTGTATTTTTATCTCTGCTAACACTTTGATACAACTTTTTATTATTTTTTATCTTACTGTTAATATCTGCAACGTTAGCAAATAGTGTTGATAAAATCAGGTTAGTTATTATAAGTATTCTAAACATTATTTCAACTTATGCCGTACGATTAAACCAAAGAATGTAATAA
>CBFDEF010000089.1:0-5925 GCA_965603755.1 uncultured Arcobacteraceae bacterium | reverse complement strand
TTTTATCACTTTTTCTATAATTTTTTTATTATTTCTCTTTATTTAATATTATATGACTGTTTTCTTAATTTGTTTCTTTTTATTTCTTTAGTATATTTTTAGTTGTTATTTTTAGAAATATACAGAATTTTTAGATATAATAATTTTATAATATAAAATAGGAATGATATATGAAGATACAAGAGATTGATAAACAATATGTGTTAAATACTTACGCTAGAAACTATGTAAATTTTACTAAGGGTGTTAATTCAACACTTTTTGATGATAACGATAATAACTATATTGATTTTACTAGTGGTATTGGTGTAGTTTCTTGTGGTCATGGAAATAAAAGAATATCGGATGCTATTTGTAACCAAGTACAAAATATTACTCATATGTCTAATTTATATGCAATAGAACCACAAGCCAAATTAGCAGAAAAAATTGCTCAACTTAGTGGATATAATGTTGCTATGTTCTTTGGAAATAGTGGTGCTGAAGCAAATGAAGGTGCCATAAAGATTGCTAGAAAATATGGAGAAACAAAGTTTAATAATAAACGATATAAAGTTATCACTTTAGAGCACTCTTTTCATGGCAGAACAATAACAACAGTAAAAGCAACTGGTCAAAAATCAATGCATTCAGATCATTTTTCACCATATCCTGATGGATTTTCTTTTGATAAAAAAATAAATGATATATATGATTCAATAGATGACGAAACAGTAGCAGTTATGATTGAATTAGTTCAAGGTGAAGGTGGTGTTCAACCATTTGATAAAGATGAAATACAAAAGCTTGCAAAATTTTTAAAACAGAATGATATTTTACTTATTGTAGATGAAGTTCAAACAGGTGCTTATAGAACTGGAGAGTTTTTAGCATCAAATCTTTATGAAATAGAGCCTGATATAATTACAATGGCTAAAGGTGTTGGTGGTGGAGTACCTATTGGAATAGTGTTAACTACACATAAAGATATTTTTGTACCTGGTGATCATGGTTCAACTTTTGGCGGAAACTACTTAAGTACTATATCTGCTTTAGAGGTATGTAATATTCTTGATGACTTAAAACATGATGGTACTTTGGATGAAACAATTTTATATTTTGAAAATAAATTAAAAGAATTTTATGTATCTAACCTTGAAATTTTTAATGAAATTGTTGGTCTTGGATTTATGAGGGGATTAAGAGTTAAAACTGCAGAAATTTTAGGTTCAATTATTACAGAATCTTTTAATGAGGGGGTATTAGTTTTAAAAGCTGGAAAAAATACTCTTAGATTTTTGCCACCTTTAACAATAACAAAACAAGAGATAGATGAAGGATTTAAACGATTGGAGAAGGCAATTGCAAAAGTTAAATAAAGTTATTTTATCATCATCATTATTATTTATTATTGGAGCAAATGCGAGTGATGATATTCTATCTCAGAATAAAGAAGATATACTTAATTATTCATATGAAAAATCTATACAAGACTCTTCCAAATTAGAAAAGGATTGGATTAATCCAATAACTTATAAATATATCTATAATAATGGTGAAAAATATACAACAAAGAAGTCATTTATAAGTATTTCTCAACCAATATTTAAAAGTGGTGGAATATATTATGCTGTAAAATATGCCGCTAGTATGGAAAAATATTCAAAAACATCTATAGACGTTCAAAGAAAAGAACTAATAAAACAAACTGTAAATTTATTATTTCAAATTAAAAAAATAGATATAACAATTAAAAAACAAAAACTAGCAATTCAAAATGCAAAACTAGATATTAAAAGAAAAAAAGAGCAAGTGTTAAATGGCATACTTGATACATCTTTTTTAGATAATGCAATTATAGAGTCAAATATTAAACAAAATGGTCTAATAGATCTAGAGTACCAAAAAGATGTTCTTGTAAATAACTTATCCACATTATCCGATAAAGAATATAAACAGTTAGCATTACCAACATTAATGTTATTAGAATCAGATAATTATATAGATAATAATATTTATGTAAAGAAAGCAAAAGAGGATATAGATAGTTCTTATTGGATGAAAAATATGATTTTTTCGAATTATTTACCTACTGTAAATTTTACAGGTGACTATACAAAATATCATGATAGTGATAGTAATCCAAATTTAAGTGAAAATGGAACTACAAATGTAGGTTTTAATATTACTATACCTTTAGATATAAAATATTCATATAATATCCAAAGTTCAAAAATAGAGTATTTACAAAAAAAAGCAACCTTAAACGATAAAAAAAGAGAAGAGTTATCTAAATATAAAAATGCAATAGCTAAAATAAATAGTATAGATAACAAAATAGATATAGCAAAAGATGATATCAAACTATATGACTCTTTATTAACTCAAATTCAAGAACAACTAAGTGTTGGAATGAAAACCCAATCTGATGTTGATACTATGATAAATTCAAAAAAAATAAAAGAACTTGATACAAAAAGTTTAGAGGTTGAAAAACAGATAGAGCTTCTAGAAATATATTCGAGAATTGAGATTTAAATGGTTGTATTATATGAAATTTAGTAATTATTTTCAAGATTGGCTTTATGGAAAGAATGGATATTATTCAAACTATAAAACAATAGGTAAAGAGGGTGACTTTTACACAGCAGTTAGTTCTAGTAAATTTTTTGGTGGTTCCATAGGAAAAAGAGTTGTAGATGTTATTGATGAAGGGTTTTTACCAAAAGATTCTACAATAGTAGAAATTGGTGCACATCATGGATATCTTTTATCTGATATGGTACAGTTTATATTCACTTTAAAACCAGAACTTTTAGGAACTTTAAAATTCGCAATTGTTGAAAGATATGAGCACCTTAGAATAAAACAGAAAGAGTATTTTTATAACTGCTTTGGTGATGATGTTGAACTAATACATTTTAATGATATAAGTGAAGTAAAACTGTCAAATGCTTTTGTAGTAGCAAATGAGATATTTGATGCATTTCCTTGCGATCTTGTATATACTACTAGTGAAGATAAACTTCAATATGCAACAGTTCAAAATAATAAAATAGAATTTATAGATTGTAATGATGAATATTTAAATAATATTTGTAGTAGATATAAAATTACAAAAGGTGAAGTATCTGTTGGATATGAAGAGTTTGCTCAACATATGTGTAGAAATATAGATAAGTTTGAATTTGTAACATTTGATTATGGTGAAAAGTATCCTAGAAATGATTTTTCGTGTCGTATTTACGCAAAACATAATGTTTATCCTATATTTGATGAAAATATAAAATTAGAAAATTTATTTGGGACATCAGATATTACATATGATGTAAACTTTTCTCATGTAATAGATAGCTTTAAAAAAACTGGTGCCACAAATTTAACTTACGAAACTCAGTTAAAAGCACTTGTATCATTTGGTATTATTGAACTTTTAGAAATATTACATAAAAATGTAGATGAAGATACATATTTAAGTGAAGCAAACAAAGTAAAAACACTATTAAATCCAACAGGTATGGGTGATAGATTTAAAATGGCAAGTTTTAGAAATGACTCAAGTCTAAAATAATTAAAGGTATAAAATAGATGAAACTAATAATTAATGGTGAAACTAAAAATATAGAAGATAATAGTACGCTACAAAAGATTATAAGAGATTTAGAGATAGAAGATAAGGTTATGGCAGCAGCTATAAATATGGATATTGTTAAAAAAGATGATTGGTCTAATTTTATGCCTAAAGATGGCGATAAACTAGAGTTATTACAATTTGTTGGAGGTGGATGATTATGATTCATGATATAGGTTCAGTATGTACATATTGTGGTGTTGGCTGTGATATTACAGCTCAAGTAGAAGATAACAAGATATTAAAAATATATGCACAAAGTGATGGATATGTTTCTCAGGGTAAACTATGTATTAAGGGTAAGCTTGGATTTGACTTTGTAGATTCTCCTCTTCGTATTAGAAATACAAGAATTAAAAAGTCATTTATAGAAAATAATTTTGAGTTAATGCCTAGAGAGTTAAAAGCGAGAAGTAATACTTTGGTTTCACTTGATGAAGAGTGGTTTGAAGCTACACATGAGTTTGGAACATCTTTGGCGGCATGGAAATTATCAGAGATAAAAAATAGTTATGGAAGACATAGTTTTTGTGCAACTGGTGGAGCTCGTACAAGTTGTGAGAGTGGATTTTTACTTCAAAAATTTGCAAGAGAAACTATGGATTCACCAAATATTGATAACTGTGCTAGGGTTTGTCATGCTCCAAGTTTAAATGGTATGGCTGCAACTATTGGAGAAGGAGCTGCAACTAACCCTTATGATGATATTTACAAAACGGAATTTATGCTAGTAATTGGTTCCAATACAACAGAAGCTCATCCAATTGTTGCAAATAGAATGATAGAAGCTTCTAGAAGTAAAACGGCCGAACTAGTTGTATGTGATGTAAGAAATATACAGCTTGGAAAATTTGCTACAAAACAGGTTGTTTTACCTTATGAAGCAAATTTACTATTTTTAAATGCAATTGCTTATGTAATTTTAAAAGAGTTTTTATATGATCCATCATTTATAGAAACAAGATGTAAAGATTTTGAAGAGTATAGAGATTCTATTTTAAATGATCCATATGCAAATCCAGGATATTTTAATAATATTGAAGGATATGAAGAGTTAGCTGAACAAATTCCTTATATTGCAAGAAGTTATGCTACTAAAAAATCAATGATTTTTTGGGGATTAGGTATAACAGAAAACATTGATGGAAGTTATGCTGTTATGGCTATTGTAAATCTTGCTCTTATGACTGGTAATATTGGAAAAGAGGGTGCGGGACTTATGCCTTTAAGAGGTCAAAATAATGTTCAAGGTACTTGTGATATGGGTTGTTTACCATATTATGCACCAGATTATACTAAACCCAAAGAGGAGGGGCTAAAAACTCCTGATATGATTGATGCTATGCTTAATGGTGAAATCAAATCAATGATGGTTATGGGTGAAGATATAGCACATATTCATCCAAACCAAAATAAGATAAATAAAGCACTTGATAATCTAGATTTACTTATGACACAAGAACTTTTTATGACAGAGATTGCAAAAAAATCTGATATCGTTTTTGGAGTAAAGTCAGCATATGAAAAAACAGGTGTTTATGTAAATGCAATGAGAAGATTACATCTATCTCAACCATTAGTTGAAAATAATTTACCAGATGATTGGGAAGTTTTAAGAGATATTGAAAACAAAATAAAAGGTGAGTTTTTATTTAATAATAGTGAAGATGTATGGAATCAAGTAAGAGTAGAAGCACCATATAGATATGGTGGTGCAAACTACACTAAACTTAAAAAACACAGAAGTAAAGGTATGCAATGGCCTGTGTCTAAAACAGATACACCTGTTTTGCATCTTGAACAATTTAGAACACCAGATGGATTTGGATACTTTAAATATAACCAATACCAACTTCGTGGTCAAGTAAATAAATTAGTTCGTCAAATTGAATTTGAAACATTTTATTTAACAACAGGAAGAGTACTTATTCACTATAATAACTCTGCACAAACAATACATACAAAAAGATTAGAAGAGAAACATAGTGAAGATACTATTTTAGCAAGTATAGAGGATAGATATTTATTTAAAAGTGACCAAGTTATCTTAAAAACAAAATATGGGCAAACAAATCCACTAAAAGTAAAATTTGTTAAAACTATAAAAACAAAAACACTATTTTGTTCATTTCATCATGCTAAATCACATATAAACTATATATTTGGTGATGAAAGTGATATAAATACAAAAACAGCTCTATTTAAATCTGTAGAAGTAGAAGTAATAGAAGCCTAAAAAAGCCAATTAAACGGCTTTTTTAAAATTTAAGCCCCACTTAAGCGTAACCCCTTGACAATAAGAAGAAAATCTATTA
>CBFDEF010000088.1:0-6121 GCA_965603755.1 uncultured Arcobacteraceae bacterium | reverse complement strand
AGGTATTCCATTTATAGCTAAATGTTAAGTAAATTGATTATCAAATATTTTAGAAAATTGAAGATTTAAACCAAAAGATACTATAATTCGAATATTATAAAAATCAAGGAACTATATGACAAAAAGTGAACTAATAAAAAAATTTTATACTCGAGAATCAATGGTAAAAATGCTAACATCATATGTAGTTTATTATCAAACATCATTAGGAAATTATATTTTCGAAACACTTCAAGATATTGATGAAACAACTAAAAAAATAAGAGAATTAGATTTGAGATTAGAAGTAAATACAGTATTATCAATTGTGTTTGAACTTATACTTGAATATTCCAATAAAGATGATTTTGTTAATAATTTTGAAGAATATTTAAAATCCAAAGCAATATTACATTCATTAAAAGATTTTATTAAAAATGATAAAGATTTATTAAATAGTGATAGATTTTATAAACAAAAAGTAGATTTAATTTCAGAAAATAAACTTTTTGATACAAATATGAAAATGCAATATCTATCTGAATATGCTTTTATGTTTAAACATTACGATAAAATAATTGATGATGATTATCCCTTAGAAGTGCAAAAAATTTTACTTAATAAACTTTTAGGCCAAAACTAAGTTCAAATCTGCCCATTCTCAAACATCGCCATTCATATCAATATGAAGGCTTAAAAAAGCCTACTTCTCTAAAAACTTTTGAATATCTTCGCTTATCTCTTCAATAGATTTTCTAGCATCAATTAGCAAAAATTCTATTTTTGCTTCACTCATAGTATTTATCATCTTTATTGCTTCTACCATTCTTGATTGAATATCTAAAAGATATTCAGAACCTCTTTTTTCTATACTATCTTGCTCTTTTGCATTTAATCTATTTTCTAATTCCTCTTTTGTTAACTCTAAAATTATGATCTTATCAGGGAAAGCGCCATTAAGTGCCATAATATTTAAAGATATTGCAATCTCTAATGGTGCAGACTTAGCATACGCTATTCCACTTAAAAACCCTCTATCACTTATAACTATATTATCTTTATTTTTTTTAACAACCTCAAAGCTATGCTCAGCACGATCTGCTAAAAAAAGGAACATCTCTGCTACTTTTGATTTTGCTTCACCATTTAGCACCATCTCTCTTATTTTTACACCCAAATCTGTTCCACCTGGTTCTTTTGTAAAAACTGCTTCTGGGTACTTTTCTTTTAATATCTCTAATTGTGTTGACTTACCAGCTGTATCTATACCTTCGATTATTACATACATTATTTCTCATCCTTATTATTAATTATTTTATTTATATCTTTTATTGTTCTCTTTGGTACTAAATGCGTAAAGTCACCATTAAACCGTATAAGCTCTCTTACTATAGAGGAACTTACAAATGCATTCTTTAGTGTTGGCATTAAAAAAATAGAATCAATTTTATCATCAAGTGAACTATTAGCATAAGACATTTGAAGTTCATATTCAAAGTCTGTATTAGTTCTTAACCCTCTAATAATATTATACACATTTTCCTCTTTTGCAAACTCTACTAATAAATTACTAAAAGGTTTAATAGAAACACCACTTAGACCTTTTGTAGCCTTTTGTATAAACCTTATTCTACTATTAATATTAAACATAGGTTGTTTTAGACTTGAATTTGCAACAGCTATTATAACTTCATCGTAAACTCTTAAACCCCTTTTTAGTATATCCATATGACCTTTTGTAATTGGATCAAAAGTACCACTATAAATTGCTCTTTTTTTTATGTTGTTTTTCAACTATTTTCTCCCCATCTTTTATATAAACTATGCTCAATGTTTAATAGATCAAACCATTTTCCAATAATAAAATTTTCCATATCTTCAAGTGTTTGTTGTTTGCTATAGTATCCCAAAACTGGTGGTGCAACACTAACTTGCATTGATGATAGTTTCATCATATTTTCTAGTTGTATAGTGTTGTATGGCATCTCTCTTGGGGCTATTACAATATTTCGTCTCTCTTTTAACATAACAGTAAAAACTCTTGTAATAAGTGTGTCTGATATACCTGAAGTACATTTAGCAAGTGTATTCATACTGCAAGGGACTATTATAAATCCATCAGTTTTAAATGAACCAGAAGCGACACAAGCCGATATATCATTATCATCTAAATAGGTGATATTTGTCAGCTTCTGTAGTTTTTCTCCAACTTCATGTTTTAGTGTCTCTTTTGCACTATTAGAAACAATAGCAAACACCTCTATATCTTTAGGAATAAGTTGTAATAGTTTAAATCCCAGCTGAACTCCAGAAGCTCCGGTAATTCCAACAATAATTCTTTTCCTATTTTCATAAGAGTTTTTCAAAATATTTCACCTTTATATTTAATAGATTTGATTTTATCTAAAAAGCACTTTTGAACAAATTTTGATTAAATACTATTCAATTCTTAATATTAGTTTAAGTATAAATAGTGTAACATTCTGTATAACTATTAAGATAAATGCAATTATATTGTATTATTATTATATTTAAGTTTATACAAAATATATAAGGAATTAATTATGGATAAAGTAGTAAGTTTTATTAGGGTTAATAAAAATAATGAAGAATATACAGATGCACAGGCTTTAGGGATAGCGTCTTACCTTAAAACAAATAATTTACAAATTGATAAAAGTATTGAAGTTGAAGTAAATATTCCAAATGAAGAGGCAAATATATTTGCAATTTTAGAAACATGTAAAGATGGATGTGTAGTTGTTGTTTATGATATAAATGTATTTGGTAGAACTACTGCATTAATTTTAGATAATATAAAGTATCTTCTTGAACATGGAGTAAGAATTATAAGTGTTAAACAAAACCTTGATTTTGTAGGTAAAGATGATATGTTAACAAAGATGATTTTAGGTGTAATAAGTATGACTATTGATTTAGAGAAAGATCTAATGAGTCTAAGAACTAAAGAGGCTTTAACTGCTAAAAAGCTTGATGGTGTATCTTTAGGTAAACCAAAAGGTACAATTCAAAAGTCAAAATTTGATTTACAAAGAGATAAAATAGAAGAACTACTTTCTGTAGGGTTAAGTGTTCGTAAAATAGCAAAAGTTTTAGGATATAACAACCATATAGGTTTAAATAATTATGTTAAAAAAAGAAATATTAGAGAAGATGTTTTTAGTGATGCTCAATTAGCTAGTTAGATTTACTTTATATAGGATGGTTCTACAATATTACTTGTAGAATCCAAACTTAAAACCTTTATCTTTATCATATTTTTGTAAGTTAAAGTCTTTATATACCCTTACGCATGATGAAATTTTATTATCATACCCCTCTTGAGCTAACTCTCTTGCTCTACCCAGATTTACAAATACACCTTTACCTGAAGCATACATCAAAGCTAGATTACAACTTGCTGGTTTATAGCCACCGTTAAAGTATGATTGCTCAAACCACTTTACAGCTAGTTTATAATCCTTTTCTACACCTAAACCATACAATAGATACTGACCCACTTTATTTTGTGCTTTAGCATATCTATTTTGAGCCAAATCTAGAAACAGTTTATATGCTTTATTGTAACTATGAAATTTATATTGTTTAAGCCCATATATAATGGCACTATTATATTTTGCCTTTATATGTCCATATTGTGAAGCTTTTTCAAAATACTCCATAGCTTTATTTATATCTCGTTTTACACCTTTACCATTGTAGTAAATAGTTCCTAGTTTAAATGTTGCTTCATCATCACCTAATCTTGAAACCTCTTTATATAGTTTTATTGCTGATTTATAATCTCCGTCTTTATATGCATCATTAGCAGCTGTTAATGTAGTTGCAAATGCTGTAAAAACAAATAAAACAAGAAGAAAAAATATCCTTAACATAATGAAATCCTTTTAATAAATTATTTACAATTATTCTACACTATATTTGATAAAAATATGAGTTTTTTTATCATTGAATAGTTTTTCACATTAATAAATTATCTCTATTTATAAAGCCTTTAAATAAGCTGTTTAATAGAGATTATAATATAATAAATTTTTATGATATATCTTTCTTTATATTAGATTAAATTAAATTAAAATTGTTAATAAAGCCCTTTGTTAAGGTATTTAAAATAACTCGAAGAAATAAAGAAATAAAAAAATTATTAATTAAAATATTCGAATTTAAATAAAATTTAAAGTAAATTTTATACTAATTTAAGGTATCCAGTGATAAGTGAATAGAGTGTGAATAAGTGTGATTAACTATTTTTAAAATACTCAATTAATAATTTACTATCTTTATCATTTAATACCTGAGTTAGTTGCGCATATGATGCGTTTTGAATAGTTTCAAATGTACCAAAATAGTTTAAAAGTTTTTTAACTTTTGCTTCACCTATTCCATGTATATTTAATAAAGATATTTGCTTATCCTCTTTTCTTTTTTGTTTTTTATGAAAAGTTATAGCAGATCGATGAGCTTCATCTCGCAGTCTTTGAATAAACTGTAACCTCTTGTCGGAAGTCTCTAATTTAAAAACATCATCTTTAGTATATAAAATATCTTTTGCACTACCTTTTGCTCTATGAGCTTTTGCATCTATTTTTTCTTTTGCTATTGCTATTATCTCTAAATTTACACCAACACTAGAAGCTATATCATATGCAAGATTTAAAAGTGTTTGTCCACCATCAATCACCCAAAGATCTGGTGCTGGATTTTCTTTAAATCTTTCAACTCTTCTTGTTAACATTTCTCTCATTTGACCATACTCATCATTTGCTTCCAAATTGTATAAGCGATAATCCTCTTTATAAAATCTATCATCATCCCAAACAATCATCGCTCCAACCTTAGCTTGACCCATCATTTGAGAGTTATCATAACATTCAAATCTTGTAGGTACTTTGTATAAGTTAAATAGCCCTTTAATTTGTGAATAAATAACACTATTTGTATTGCTCTTATCCATCTTTAATAATTCTACACAGTTTTTTAAAGCTAATGTAATAAGCTGTTTTTTTACACCGATTTTAGGAACTATAGTGTTGATATTTTTTTCATATTTTTTACTTATAAACTCATTTAGCTCATTAATATTTTCTATATCGTGCGCAAATAATATAGTTGATGGTATATCAGGAAGTTCACTATTATAGTAGTTTATTATGGCTGTTTTATATATCTCATCAAGTGAAGTGATATCTGTAATATTTACCATATTTTGAGTTGAAGATATAAGTTTTCCACCTCGTATAAACATTTTTACTATTATAGCTTTTGTATTTCCCATCTCAACTGCAAATAGATCTAAATCTTCATCTTTTGCAAAGTCTAGTGTTGATTTAATTTGTGATTTTGAGATAGTTTGGATTCTATCTCTCATCTTCATTGCATCTTCAAATCTAAACTGCTCACTGTATTGCTCCATCTTTAGATTAAGTTTCTCAATAATTTTTGATTTATTGTTTATATAAAAAAGAGACTTTTCAATTAATTTAGCATATTCCTCTTTAGTTACTTTCCCTTCACAAGGTGCCAAACACTTATGTATTTGATAAAACATACAAGCTTTTCCACCTTTTAAGCATGATTTCTTTTGAATTAATGGCACTATCTCATATATACTATCAATTAAATCTTTTGCACCAACACTAAATGGACCAAAATATTTTATATTTTTACCTTTTAGAACTTTTCTTGTAATCTCTAGTCTTGGAAACTCATCATTATAATCTATGTAAATATATGGATATGTTTTATCATCTCTTAAAAGTATGTTGTATTTAGGCTTTAATTGCTTGATAAGAGAATTTTCAAGTATTAACGCATCGCTTTCACTATCTACAACAATATAGTGCATATTGTCCACTTCACTTATCATTTTATATATTCGTGGTTCTAACTTTGGAGAAGGTTGTAACTCTGGTGTAAATCTAAAGTAACTCTTAACTCTGTTTTTAAGAACTTTAGCTTTCCCTATATAAAGTAGTTTCCCATCTTTGTCAAAATATTGATATATACCTGCATCTGTAGGTAGGTTTTGAAGTTTTTCTATAAGTGTCAATAGATACCTTTGTTATAATTATATGGAATTGTACTATATTAAACTTATTCTTTTTTAAGAGTGATAGATATA
>CBFDEF010000087.1:0-6135 GCA_965603755.1 uncultured Arcobacteraceae bacterium | reverse complement strand
CTTATTATATATGCAACAGATATTAAGAAAAATGGTGTTATGTCTGTTGAAACAAAAATACAACAAGAATCAAATCCATTTTTTAAAGAAGCTATGAATTTATTGGTTGATAATACTAAACCAGATGTTTTAGAGAATTTATTAGAGATAAAGTTAGAACATATGGAGATAAGACATAAAACACAGATATCTGTATTTGGTTCTATTGGTGGAACTGCTGGTGCTATGGGTATGATCGGTACTCTTGTAGGACTTGTTGCTATGCTTGCAAATCTTTCTGATCCATCAGCTGTTGGACCTGCAATGGCAGTTGCTCTTTTAACAACAATGTATGGTGCATTAATAGGTACTGGTTTTGCAGGTGTTTTTGAAGGTAAACTAGAGCAGAAACATGGTAAAGAGATGATTGCGTGTCAAATAATTATTCAAGGTGCTCATATGATTGCGGCAGAGGAATCAATTGGTAATATTAAGATGAAATTAGGCGCTATTATGCCATCTGTAGAAGAGTAATAAATGGCAGAAAAGAAGTGTCCTGATTGTCCTAAGTGTTTACCAGGTTGGCTAGTACAATTTGGTGACCTTATGTCATTACTACTTTGTTTCTTTATTTTATTATTGTCAATGGCAACAATGGATAAGAAAAAAGTAGAGGAATACTTTGAAGTTATGAGAAGGAGTATGGGTTTTTTAGAAGGCTCAATGGACACAGCAGAGGCTGAAAAAGAATCTCAATCCCAGTACCATGCAGATCATAGTGAGGCTGGTAGTGAAGATGATGAAGGTGCACAAACAGATGCTGCTGATGTTGCACAATTGATCGAAGAGATTACACAAGAGTTTAATGATACTAGTGATAAAGAGAATCAAAAAGTTGATATGACTATGAAGGGTAATAATGAATTTACCCTTGATATACCATCTTCATTAATGTTTGAAGAGGGTCAATACAAATTAGATAATTTAAATGCCAAAAGGTTTATTACTAAAGTAGCAAGAGTTTTAAGAACAATGACACAAGATTTTGATATAGAAGTTATGGGTCATACAGGTTCAAACTATTTAAGAGGTGATGGAATTCCTAGAGATTCTTGGGATTTATCGGCGCTCAGAGCTATTTCAGTAATAAAAGAGTTAATAAAAAATCAAATTGACCCAGCAACATTAAAAGTTGCAGCATTTGGTTCATATAGACCAAAAAGTGATGATGCATTTGAGAATAGAAGAGTTGAATTAAGATTTACAGCATCAAGTCAAAATAATAATTCTATGGCTAAAGAAGAAAATTTCTTTGATAGAATAGAGGAATAAAGGGTATAATATGGAAATAAATAATCAATTTTTAGATATAAAAAATATAAAACCAAATAAATTTGATAATATAAAAAGTGGAAATATAAAAGAAGATGTTGCTTTACGAGATGTATGTAATAACTTTGAATCATTTTTTATGAATCAACTTCTTGAGACATCATTAAAATCTTCAAAAATGGCAGGAGAAGGTACTGGATCTGAAATAGTAAAAGGTATGTATACAGATGCTTTATCACAAAAATCATCAGGCAGTTTAGGAATAAGCGATATGCTATTTAAATTTTTAAGTGAGAATAAATCATGATAAACAATATTTTGGACCAATTACAACAATTAACTAAAAAGTTAAAAGATGATATTAATTTAGATATTGCAGATGTAAGAGCTGCAAATCATGAGTCTCTTCTTGAAAGAAATAGTCAAAAATTAGATTCAATGGAAAAGCTATCCCAATATAAAAAAAATCTAAATGAAGAGTTAGCTAAAGAGTTTCATGCTGGTGCAGATATATCTATTTATAAAAATGATATTGATAGTTTAGAGGTTAATTTAAAAGACTTATATTATTTAAATGGAAAGTTAGCTTCAATAGTTTTACCTGTAAGACAAATGTATAAAGATATAATAGATGACATAACAATAGTTAATGGTGGCTCTTTAATTGAGGTGATGGCATAGTGAAACATAAAATATTAATAATCTTTTTATTTGTTCTAAATAGTTTTGCAAATGAACCGCAGATAGTACCTATCTCAGTAAAAAATATTAATTTTAAAGAAGAGATATCAAAAACACACTATAAAATAGTGGAATATAATGATTTAAATAAAAGAATTTATGATATTAAATGTAAAGAGTTTTTATCTTTGGAAGATCTTAAATCAAATAGTTATAGAGCAAAACATTACATAAAAAAAAATAGAGTTATTTGTAAAAAAAGTTTATATATGACATCGTCAAAAAAGATTAAATTTAATTTTGGCTTCATAGAGATAGAAAAAGATGGTGAAGTTCTAAAAGAGACTTCTAAGTATATAAGAATTAAAAATGCAGATGGAACAGTAGAAAAAATTTATAAAGGTGTTAAGTAAAATGAAAATGTTATCATTTCTAGGCGAAACACCTACAAAAGCATTACAAAATGCACAGCAAGAGTGTGGATCTGATGCTGTTGTTATATCAACAAAAAAAGTCTCTTCAAAAGGCAAAAATAGTGTAAATATGTATGAAATAGTAGTTGCGCTTGAAGAGGAATACGACAAACATAAAGAGATCCCTACTGAACATATAGTACATAAAAATGTTCAAAGTGGTGACCAATCTGCGCAATTTTATGATTTTAAAGGTCAGATTGACAAAATGCAAGAGTCATTATCACAGGTACAAAGAATACTTTGGGAACCTAAAAGTCAATTATACGACTTAACTATACCACCTGAATTCACAGAAGTTTATAATCTTTTTGAAGATAATGATTTCGATCCTGAGATGACATATAGTATTTTAAAAAAGACTATTGAACAGTTACCTGTTGCTATGAGAACAAACCCTGAAAAAATTCGCAATTTCTTTAAATTAATATTACGAAGAATTGTTGCAATTAAACATGAAATTCCTTTACGAGTACATCAAAGAAAGATTATGATGTTTGTTGGACCTACAGGCGTTGGAAAGACTACAACTATAGCTAAACTTGCAGCTCGTTATGCGTATAAACTTGGTACAAACTATAAGGTTGGTGTGGTAACACTTGATTCTTTTAGAGTGGGTGCAGTTGAACAACTTAAAGCTTATGCAAATATTATGAGATTGCCATTAGAGATTGTAAAAAAACCAGAAGAGTTAAATGAAGCTATTACTAGATTAAGAGATTGTCATTATATATTGATTGATACAGCAGGTGGAAGCCAATACGATGTTGATAAAATTGATTTAATAAATCAATACCAGCAACATCTAAAAGAGATACCAATAGAAAAGATGCTTGTTATGCCTGCAAATGTTAAAACAAATGATTTATATGAGATATATAATAGTTATTCAACATTAAATATAGATAATTTAATTTTTACTAAATTAGATGAAACTATTAGTTTTGGAAACTTAATCTCATTTGCACATAAAACAAAAAAATCTATCTGTTACTTATCGATAGGTCAAAATGTACCTGATGATTTAATAGAAGCTAGTAGTGATTATCTAATAGAGTGTTTTATGAATAAACAATCTGTTAAGATATAGTATTGTTTAATAATATATCTGACCAAGCACATAAGCTTGTGTCATTAACTAAAAGACTTCACTCCTCTTCAAAGACGAAAGTTGTTGCAATAACATCTGGAAAAGGTGGAGTAGGAAAGTCAACTTTAACTGCAAATATTTCATATTTATTATCAAAAAAAGGTAAAAAAGTTGCTGTATTAGATGCAGATATTGGATTAGCAAATATGCAAGTTTTATTTGATATAAAACCAAAAAAAACATTTTATGATTATATGGATGGTTCAGCAATAATTGATGATATTGTAACTGATACTAAATATGATAATATCTCATTGATTGCAGGTAAAAGTGGCTATCAATATTCTTCAATAAGTAGTAGTATTGTTTTTTCAAGAATAGTAGATGAAATTATCTCTTTGAATAAGTATGATTTTTTATTAATTGACACAGGTGCTGGTATTAATGAATATGTGCAAGAATTTTTAGAACTTACAGATAATATATTGGCTATTACAACAACAGACCCTAGTGCATTAACAGATGTTTATGCATTATTAAAAATGATAAGTATGAAAAAAGATAAACTTATGATATGCTTTAATAATACATTAAAATATGAAACTGGTAAAGTTATTACAAATTCTATTGTTAATTTAGCTAAAAAAAATAAACTTAATAGAAAATTTGTGGTAGAATATATAGGAAATATACCAGAAGCCAAGTGCATATCTACGACAGGTAGGTTAAGAAAGCTTTTTGTAAAAGAGTTCGAGTATGAGATTGTGTCAAAACAATTAGGTTTAATTGTTGATAAGTTGATAATAGAGGTAAGGTAAGCGTAATGATAGTTGAAAATTTTTCAAAAAAAATTATTGCAAGTCGATTATTAAATACTTATGTTGCTGCTTCCTTTTTTGCAACATTGATTTTTTTCGTATTGAATTCAAATGTTTATAGTCCATTTGAGATGATACTTGGCGTGATGTTGGTTACTGTTGCTTTTAAAGGTATTGCTAATTTAATGTTATCTATGTCAATATCACTTGTAAGCTTAAATAATGAACAAGATGCTATAGAATTTGAGGAATCAGCAAATAAACTTGAAGCATTAGTTAATGATTTAGCTATTCAAGAAGCTTCAGTTCAAAGTATGAAAAATAATAAATAATAAAAGGATTAAATTATGAAACTAACAGATGTAACAAATTCATTTTCAAATCTAAATAGAAATGATTTATCAAAAATAGGTGAATTAGGTGCTGGATTTGAACAAAATAAACAGTTTGATAACGGGCAAGGAAATGATTCATTTTCTAATATATTAAAGCAATCATTAAATGAAGTTAATAATACACAAGTGAGTGCATATAATGCAATGAATGACATAGCAACAGGAAAAGTTGAAAATCTTCAAGAAGCAATACAGAAAATTGAAGAAGCAGAATTAAGCTTAAAATTAGGCTTAGAAGTTAAAAATAAAGCTTTAGGTGCATATAAACAAGTAATGGCAATGCAAGTCTAGTAGAAAGGGGATATCATGGGTTTTTTTGATGGATATAATGTTGCAACATCAGGTATGAGTGCACAAAGAACAAGAATAAATATAGTAAGTGCAAATATTGCAAATGCTCAAACAACACACTCAACAGAGGGTGGACCCTATAAAAAACAAAATGTAATATTCCAAGAGGTATTATTAGATTCAAATAAAAAATCGAAAAATGATGCTACTGATTCAAAAATTGATCCCCTTTCTCTTCGTGGTGTTGGTGTAAAAGAGATTATTGATTCAAAAGATGAAGCAGTAATGAAATATGAACCTGAACATCCAGATGCAAATAAAGATGGATATGTAGCATACCCAAATATAAATCCAGTTATTGAGATGGTTAATCTTATAGAAGCTATGAGATCTTATGAAGCGAATGTATCATCTTTTAAAACACAAAAAGAGATGGATACAAAAACTTTAGATATTATAAAAATGTAGGTTTGATATGATTACAGAATTATTAGAAGTTGACAATAAAACAATTACTACAAAAAAATTTGATTCTGTAAATAAAACAAACTCAAGTAATACAGTAAATTCAAAAAGTGAAGAGCCTGCACCTTCATTATTTGATTCTCTTTTAAAAGAGGCAAAAGGTACATCTAAAAATGATACAACAAGTAGTGAAGAAACAAAACAAAAAACTACAACTACAAATGTAAAAGAAGAAAAAGTACAAAATTTAGATAACTCAAAAAAATCTACAAAAAATATTACAAAAGACCCAACTAAAGATATAGCTGAGAAACTTGTGGATATTGTAGTTTCAAAAGCTAAAAGTGATAAGAGTGAAGAAGTAATTGAAAAAACTTCAGAAGAAATAGAATCAAAAAAGAAATCAGACAAAAGTGATACAAAAGAAAAAATCTCCATAAAAGATTCAATGATAAATACAAAAACTACAACCTCAAATCTAAAAGAAGAAAAATCAGATAGTAAAATAGACAAATCAGAACAAAAAGCAGATGCAAAGATAGAAAAAGAAGAGATAAAATCAGATAGTAAAATAGAGAAAAAAGAACAAAAAGCAGAAATAAAATCAGATA
>CBFDEF010000086.1:0-6249 GCA_965603755.1 uncultured Arcobacteraceae bacterium | reverse complement strand
GTTGTAGCTTGATAAACTAACTTTAAATCTTTCATAAATGGTTTTTGATCAGCAGATGCAATATACTTCAATGAGTTTCTTATTTGATGTACAATACATAGTTGTACTTCTGTCTTAGGAAATATAGTTTTAATAGCTTCTGGAAAGCCTTTTAAACCATCAACAGAAGCAATAAGTATATCTTCTAATCCTCTTGCATTTAAATCTGTTAGAACTGATAACCAGAAGTTTGCACCTTCATTTTCAGATAGATATAATCCTAATATATCTTTTTTACCTTCTTTATCCATACCTAGTACTGTATAGACTGCTTTGGTGATATATTTACCACCATCTTTGATTTTATAATGTATTGCATCAAGCCATACAAATGGATATATAGCTTCTAATGGACGTGATTGCCAAGCTTTAACTTTATCTATTATCTTATCAGTTATAGCACTAATAGTTGCAGTTGATAGTTCAACTTGATATATCTCTTCAACATGTTTAATAATATCTCTATAGCTTAACCCTAAACCATACATAGACAATATTCTTTCTTCTATTTCATTTGATAATGTTGATTGATTCTTCTTTACTATTTGTGGTTCAAATGAACCAGCTCTATCTCTTGGAGTATCTAATGAAAATGTACCAGTTGTAGATTTTATAGTTTTAGATGTTTTACCATTCTTCCTATTCTTATTACCATTAAATACATCTTTAGTTATATGAGAATCTAGTTCAGCTTCTAGTGCTGCTTCTACAAGTTGTTTTACTAATGGAGCAAGTACTCCATCTTTTCCATTTATATTTTTACCTGATAATAATTGCTGTACTGCATCATTAAAATCAAATTGGGTATTCTCTATTTCTTCCATCTATATCAATCCTTATATATTTTATTATATCAGATTGACACAGAATTTTTAACACTCCCAGCTATTTTATATAAACAATATTCTTTCATTTTTATCTCTTCTATTTTTACTAGGTACGCTCCAATAGCAGTTTTCTTTAGAGTATGGTTTTGTATTATCTAATCTTCTTAAACTATATTTTTCTTTAAAACTATCATAAGTATCATTTTTAAAATTTATAAAATAATTCCAATCACTAGATATGTTGTCTTTATGCTTCTCTTTCATAGTTGTCCATCTTCTATAAAAATGTGTTCCTGATAGTCCATGTGTTGTTTGTCCACAAGATGTACACGCGGTAGTATTTCCATTTGAAAGATTATTATAAGTGACACAAAACATTTCACCACAATCACACTCTACATTCCATACAGCATGAGTATTCTTTTGCTCCTTAAATGATAAAACTAAAAGTCTTCCAAATCTTTTACCCTCTATATCAATTCTTGCACTCATTTTTTAATAACCTCTGCTAATATCTTATTGACACCATTTCTTTTATCATTAACTCTCTCTAATTGAATAACCCCACCATTAGTAGGGCAATCCATATCGTCAAAGAGCTTTTCTACTGCACACTCCATTATCTCTTGGGTAATATCTTTTTCCCAATTAAAAAAGCCCTCATCATAGGCTTGTAGTGATATTATACCTGTTTCATGGTTGTAGTTTATTTTTAGTTGCGAGGGTTCTTTTTTCATTTATGATATGTCATCTTTTAAGAAATTTTTAATTTTTAAAAGCACTTTATCTTCAATAGTTTTCATGTATTTTTGAACATAATCCCAATTTGGTTCACCCTCATCATTGGCAGGCAAAAATATTTCAGCATTTAGAAAAGTTTCATCAACATTTCTTACCAAAACCGACAACATCATTGGCTTTAGAGCATTAAGACATGTTTCAATATATAAAGAAATATAATGGTTGATTTCAAACAAAGGAGTAATTTTTCTAACAAATTGCCCACTATACCATCTGTTCTCACGATAAAAGAAATCCATTTGTAGTAAACCGAGGCTATATGAGCCTGAATCATTAATATTAGTAGTATTAACATAAGATGTAGTTTGAGATGCTCCTCTATCTTCGGATGTTCTGGTAACATAATCGAAAATTTCTTCTTTATCAATAATTGGTGCTAATGCATCTTTGTTGAAACTTGGTGTACTTTCTATAGTGAATAATTCACGAATTTTAAATGCCTTAGTTTCAATAGTTTTTTTGTGTTTGTACACCAAATGCTTTCTGTCAGTTGGATTATTTCTTCTTCCTTTTAAAATTAAATCCATCTCCCATGATAAATACGACTCAGTGTTTTCAATATAGTCACTTTCTTTTGGTATCATATTGGGACTATAATGTTTTCCAAAATTCCAATCATCGCCATGTTTGGATATTAAGTCCTCTACATATATAGAATCTATATCCCATAAATTGGTATGAAAACCAGTATTTTTAGTAGCATTTTTTCCCATTTTAAATATGTGATAAATGTCAGAATATCGCTCAATAGGATTATCTATTTCATTTATTCCTCCTCTATCTGTTCTCTTGTATCCATCATTACTAAAATCTATAAATTTTACTATGTCATGTTTAAAGTTATGTGGTGTTCCTGCCTCAAATATATAAATACTAGTTTGGACTCCTGCATTTGGTTTAAAGAGATCCATAGGCATTTTTATACTTGCAATCATTTTATGTTTAGAAAGTATTTTTTTATTCGTAAGGGTCGCTTTTCCTGAACCTGCGGAATCTTGTATAATTACTGCTCCTTTACCACCTTTTTCCATGTTATCAAGTCCAAAACCAAAAAATGGCATCCCATTTTCTTTGTATGAGAAAGGTGGATTTAAGAGCAATGTATTTGCTTTAAATTCTGAGAATAATGACGTTGGAGCTTTAAAGGTATCTGCTTTTTTGATTTTAGTACTTCCATCTCCTCTTAATATCATATTAGTTGTGGCTAGGGTATACATTTTTACATCAACTTCCACTCCCAGTAACTGTTCTTTTTTTATATTATCTATTTTTTCAACTGCCTTAGTTGTTTTTGCACCATGGTAACTATTTGCGTCATCAATCATTTGTGCCATAGAAGCAACTAAAAACGCTGCTGAACCAGTAGCTAAATCCATTACTCGTGAGTCTTTATTTACATCTAAAATTTTTGTCATAAGGGTTGTGACATAAGGGGGAGTTAAAACCTTTCCAAGTGAAGCACCATCGCTTAATGCGTATTTTAAAAAGGTTGAATACATTTCTGCCATTATATCCAATGCTCCATGTGACAAATCAATAGTCCTATATATATTTTCATATAAATAAGTAAATATTTGTTTATTTACTGATACTTTCTTGTCAAATAGCTTGCCAACTATATCGTCTAATTCTGCAATATTATCCCTATCTGCATCTAGTGAAATAGACATTCGAAATGAATCCAACATAATTTTCTTTTTGTCTTCTTTAATTTTTTTCTGCGATAAATATTGTTCTAAATGATTTATTATGACTACACCATCTCTTCTCTGCTCTGTTTGTACTCCTTTAAGTTCGTCTGGAGTAAGCCCTACATCTATAAGATTTTCGTCATTATCATATACATCTTGCATTGCAAGGAGCATACCTGAAACATAAACAACTCTCTGTTCTACTCCAATATTATGATTATTCATAAGTTTATTTAGTTTTGTAGAATGTTGAAGAATTTTTGTTCTACTTTGAATTAATATTTTATGTTTTTCTTTTTCTGTAATAATGACGTGTTTGTAAAATTCATTAAAAGTAGTTTTGTTTTGTAGAAAATCTAATTTCTTATATTTGTTTATATGTTTTGGTTCGATTGAGGCAGAAAAAACATAATATATAGAAATTTCAACATTATCTAATTCATCACCTGATATACCTATTGCAATGACTTCATTATACTTCTTTGAAGCTACCATACTTTGTGCATAATGTATCGCACCATTCACAGCATATTCCTTTATAGATTTATCATCTAGTTTTATTCCTGCTTTATTTTTAGTTATTTGATATTTGCTACCCAACTTATTTTCAATAATAACAGGAATTTGGTATTTTTCTATATGAAGGTCTGGTACTCCAAATCCTGTTTTTAGTTTTGTTTTAGCAGAACCTTTTAGTGCCTCTTTCATATAAGCAGACATTGCTGTTTCTTCATTAAAATCTTTTAATTTTTTAAGCCCGATTTCTGTTAATTGCTTTTTAACAAAGTCATTTACATCAAGTTCTAATTTAAATTTTTCACTCATTTTATTTCCTTATCGTCATGTTTCCACATTTTAATTATTTTCAGCATTTCATCATCGTCTAATTCATTTAATAAATTTAATAATGCTTTCATCGCCAAGGGGTCTATTTTACCTCTTAGATAATCAACATAAGTTCTCTCTGACACACCAATTCTTTTTGCCATATCAGGACGCTTAATTGTTTTATTTTCATTAGCTTCAATTGTTCTATGTATTTTGTTTAATATTTCTTTTAATTCCATTTGTTACTATATCTTAGATATACTTAAACATAGCTATATTATCTAATAAAATAGCAATAAAATCTATTAATATGTATAAATTAAGTTATCTATTATACATTATACTGTATAATTAGAACAATAAAACATCATAAGGAACTCAAAATGGCACAACACTTTTTACTATCAGCAAAATCAAGAACAGTATCAGAGCTAGAAGTTGCAAGAATGAGTGAAGATGAAGCCAGAGTTACTTTTGAAAAACTAAGATGGGATTCAACAAATGGTGAGCCTGTATGTGATAAATGTGGGTGTACTGAATCTTATGTTATAAATACTACATCTAAAACAGGTAAATCAATTAGAAGATATAAATGTAAAGCTTGTAGAAAACAATATACAGTTACAAGTGGAACTTTATTTGCTAACCATAAATTAGAGCTAAGAGACTATCTAATGGCTATTATAATTTTCACTAATGCAGTTAAAGGTGTATCAGCTTCTCAAATGTCAAGAGCTTTAGGTGTTCAATATAAAACAGCTTTTGTATTAATTCATAAATTAAGAGCTGCTTTAATGGATAATCAAAACAATGCTAAATTAGAGGGAACTATTGAGATGGATGGTTGTTATGTTGGTAAAACTAGACCTGAAAACAAAAAAGAGGATAGAAAAGATTTAAGATTATCTCAAAATTCAAATCCTAATAAAAGATGTGTGTTAGTGGCAAGACAAAGAGGCAATGATGGTATTGGAGCAAATAGAACTATGACAGCAATTACAACTGGTGAAACAACAAGAGCTGTTGATTCTTTTGCATTAAATAATATCAAGAAGAATTCAATTATTCATAGTGATGGTGCAATTGGCTATGATAACTTAGAAGCATGGTATGAATCAATTAAAGGGGATCATTCAATTGCTTATGTTGGAGAAAATGGTGAGTGTTCAAATCAAGCTGAGAGTTTCTTTTCAAGATTTAGAAGATTGCAATATGGTCAATGTCACAAATTAGGTAATTTATACTTATCAAACTATGTAAATGAGATTGCATATAGAGAAGATAATAGAAGAGTTAGTAATGGTGCTATGATGTTTGATATAGCTAGAAAATCTATTAATACACCAACTCATAGTGAGTGGACTGGATATTGGCAGGGAAATAAAAGAGTTTCAGAACAACTAGTTGCTTAATCTCTAATCTTCCAGTGAATTACACTACCTATATCTTCGTCTTTATCAATTAGTTTAGTTTTTAAAGTGTGTCTTAGACAATCATTAATAACTTTAGTTACTTCTGCGTTTATTACACTATTATCAGTTGGTATTTTTTTATCTTCTTGAATAATATTGGCTATATCTCTAGCTTTTAATGGTATATCAGATTTTCTTAATACTCTTAAAATTAATTGCCTAGCCTCTCCCCTTTCAAAATAACTATTTGCTTTAGGTATAGCCCTTTTAATAGGTTTATTATTTAGCTTTTCAATAGTTGAACCACAATCACCATCGAATAAGCATATTGTAGTTTCTAATGCAGATAAATCTAGTATGATTTTTGATATTTTAGCCTCATATTCATCTTGAATCTGTTTGAGTTCCATTTGCTTATTAGCTAGTGCATACATCACATGAGATTTATTGTTTTTTTGAAGTCCTGAATTGTTGTAAAATGGATGTTGTCCCATAATTAGCTCCTATTTGAAAATTATGAAGTAATTATATCAAATATGTGTGATAAACACTAGGCTTCAAGAGGTTTTTGTTGGGTTACTTTGCTACATAAGAACGTAAAACTCATAATATAGTAAAACATCCAGATACACCTAAGAAGACATTTACTGA
>CBFDEF010000085.1:0-6277 GCA_965603755.1 uncultured Arcobacteraceae bacterium | reverse complement strand
TTTTAATATCAAGTTTAATAATCATTCTTATAATTGCTTTTGAAACAGTTGGTTGTCTAATAGCCCCTACAATATAACCATTATCTATTAGTTCTTTTTGAATATCTATAACTTTTTTATTATCATTTATTTCGATGGGTATTATTAATGAGTCGACATCAATATTTAAAATATTTTTTACAATCTTTTTATTTTTAGCTATTTTATTAGATAACTTTTTTTTATTTTTTATAATATATTTTAAACTTTGTAATCCTAAAGCAATATCAAATAAAGATGGAGCAGTACTATAAATAATTGGTTTTGCTCTATTTTCTAAAAAAGTGATTATCTCATTTGATGCTAAGATATATGCACCATAACTTCCATATGCTTTTCCTAAAGTTCCCATTTTTATATGATTTTGTTGTGGTGTAATATCCCAATAATCAAACCAGCCCAAAAGATTTATACCTATTACTCCAGAACTATGTGCTTCATCAACTAATAAAATAGTATTATATCGATTTGCTATATTATTAAACTCTATTGGAGCTACATCTCCACCCATTGAGTAAACACCCTCAATAGCAATAATAATTCTTAAATTTTCTGGCTCTTTTAGTTCTAATATTTTTTGTTCTAAATCATTGAAGTCATTATGTTTAAATGTTACAACTTTGCCTTGCACTAATGATGTAGCTAAGATTCCACTAGCATGATACTGTTCATCTATAAATAATATATCTTTTCTCCTTACCATGCTTTCAATCAAAGATATATTAGCTAAAAAACCACTCCCTACTACAATTCCAGATTCAAAATTATTTACTTTGCATAGTTTATCTTCAAACTCTTTGTGAATAGAAGAATAACCATTTACTAAAATAGATGCTTTTGGTGCTATTGAATTATTTTTTAAAACTTTTTGATAAGCTTTTTTAAATATATTTTTATTTGAAGCTAATCCCAAATAATCATTTGAAGCTAAGTCTTTAAGATTTTTATCATATATTTTTCTACATCGAAGACGATTTGAACCCTTAATTGCAATTAACTCTTTTTCGTAACTTATCATAATTTTATATACTCCATTTGTAATTAATTTTAACATAGAATTTATAAAATAATCTTTTATAGGAAATGTTTAAAAATTTTGTGATATAATATAGTTAAATAGTATAAGAATAAATTATAAAATAATTTTTGGAGAGTATTGTGAGAAATAGTATGTTAAAATTTGGTATAGCTTTTATAGTCTTATCTTCTTTAGTATTTATAATATTAAGTTATGAAAAGAACACAAAAATCCAAAAATATCTAAGCAATAAAACAAAACAATATAATCAAAACTATAATGCAACATACCAAGGGTATAAAAATTTAGCAAAAGTTATATTTGAAACTGATATAAACTCAAATGAAGTAAAAAAAATATTTTCTCAGGCATCTTTTTCAAAAGAAAAAAAAGATATTGTAAGAGAAGAATTATACGAAAAGTTAAAAGATACATATGAACTTTTAAAAAGTTATAATATTAAACAACTACATTTTCATCTACCCTCAAATGAGAGTTTTTTAAGATTTCATAGACCAAATAAATTTGGAGACAACCTTACAGATGTAAGAGAAACAATCAAATATGCAAATGAACAAAAAAAACAGATAGATGGTTTTGAAGAGGGTAGAGTGCATGGTGGATATAGATTTGTTTTCCCTTTATCTTTGGAAGGTAAACATATAGGTACTGTAGAGGTCTCTTTTAATGCATTGGTTATGAGTTTAGAGATGACAAATAATTATAAAGTTATTACACAGTTTCTTATATCAAAGGCAGTAGTAAATGAAAAAGTTTTTGATGATGAACAATCTAATTATATTAAGTCACCATTAAAAGATTTTTATCTAGAAAAAAAATCAGCTAAAATTCTTTCTACTATTAATAAGATTAATATGGAAGAACCATTATCTGAAGAGACAAATACGATTGTTCATAAAAGAGGTTTTGATGAAGATTCATTTTCTATATATGATACTTATAGAGATGAAATTGTAACATTTATAAAAGTTAAAAATCCTGTTAATAAAAGGGTTGTAGGTATATTGCTTATTCAAAGTGATGCAAACTATATTAATAATAAAAATAGAAATTTTTTAATTGTTTTATTCTTCTCAATTATTTTAATAGCAGCTACTTTACTTCTTATATATAAAGAGCAAGAGCAAAAATATAAATATAAATTTGAGGTGCAAAAAGAGCGTAAAGTAAATAAAAAATTGCAAAAGTTAAATGATGATGTTAAAAAAAGTAGAAGTAAAGTAGAGGAACTAAATAGAACTCTTGAATTAAAAGTAAAAGAGGAGGTTCATAAAAATGTAGTAGCTAAAGAGAAACTTTATGAATCTGAAAAAATGGCAAGTATGGGTGAGATGATTGGAAATATTGCACATCAATGGAGACAACCATTGAGTGTAATAAGTACAGCAGCAAGTGGTATTCAAATTCACCATGAGCATAAAATACTTAATGATAAGTTGTTAATCGAATCTTGTGAAACAATACTGGAAAATACAGAGAACTTATCCGAAATAATTAATAATTTTAATGATTTTATAAATAATGATAGAAAAAAAGAGTTATTTGATTTAAAAGAAAATTTAAATAAATTTTTAAATTTAATTGTAGGGTCTGTAAAAAATGATAATATAAATATAATTTTAGAGATAAATGATAATATAAAATTAAATGGATACCCAGCAGAACTTATACAATGTTATATGAATATTTATAATAATTCAAATGATGCTTTTCATGACAATGGCATTGAAAATAGAATAATAATCATTAGTGTAAGGAAAGAGGATAGTGAAACTTTAATCAGTTTTCAAGATAATGCTGGTGGAATAGTTGAAGATATATTGCCAAAAATATTTGAACCATACTTTACAACTAAACACAAAAGCCAAGGGAAAGGATTAGGTCTTCATATGACATATAATTTAATAGTAAATGGTATGAATGGTTCAATAGAAGCTTCTAATAAAAAATTTATATATGATGAAAAAGAAAATCATGGACTAGAGATAGTTATAAAACTACCAATTTAGATATATTATAAGGTGATATTTTCTAAATACTCTAGTTCCTCGCCTGCAAAAATAATTGCATCTACACAATATGATACATCAAGATTTTTAACTTTTATATAGTAATCTATACTTCTATAAAGTTTATATAATTTAGATGGTGTTATGTTATAAACAGCTTCAAAACTATCACCACTTTTTACCTCTATAAAATGATAAATATCATCTTTAATAGCAATAATATCTATCTCGCCTAATTTCTTTGCGTGATAATTTCTATCTACAATAGTGAAATTTTTTGAAACTAAATATTTACATGCAATAGTTTCAAATTTATTCCCTTTTGAAGTTGTATTCAATTTAACAGATTACAACAGACTTTATCTCTGTAAACTCTTCTATTGCAAAAGATGGACCCTCTTTACCAATACCACTTAGTTTTGTACCACCGTAAGGTTGTATATCAAATCTTAATGTTGGTATATCATTTATCACTATCCCTCCACAGTTCGCATCATGGATGAAGCTTTGAGTTTGTTTTAAATTGTTTGTAAAGATTGAAAACTGCAAACCATAAGGTGAATTATTCATCTTAACTATCGCTTCATCATAACTTTTTACTTTTACTAAACTAACAATTGGTGCAAACACCTCTTCACAAATAATTTTCATATCATCAGTAACTTGAGTCATAACTGTTGGATAGAAGTTTAGCTCTTCATTTTTATTTCCAGTTAAACAAACTGCACCCTCTTCTATCGCACTTTTTATCCAAGATTTTGCTCTATCTAATGATTCATCATTTATAAGTGGACCTACAAATGTATCTTCATTATATGGAGAACCTACGATTAGTTTTTCAGTTTCTATTTTCATTTGTGCTGCAAAATCATCATAAACTTCCTCATCTACATATATTCTTTGTAAAGATATGCATACCTGACCAGAGTTTATAAATGCACCAAATGCACATCTAGAAGCGGCTAGTTTTAAATCAGCTGTTTTATCAATAAATGTAGCTGCATTTCCACCAAGCTCAAGAGCTAGTTTTTTTATACCAGCAGTTTTAGTGATAATATTTCCCACAGGTACAGACCCAGTAAAACTAAGAACTCTAGGAATATCAGAACCAACTAATGTACTTCCAACTTCTACATCCCCATAAACAACACTAAAAGCATCTTTTATTGCATATTGTGACTCTATAAATAGTTTAGCAAATTTATATGCTGTTAAAGGAGCTTCAGGAGTTGGTTTAAGTACAACCGCATTTCCACTTACAAGTGCAGGTGCTATTTTATGAGCAACTAAATTTAAAGGAAAGTTAAAAGGTGTAATACAAGCTACAACTCCAACAGGCTCTCTAAAATAATAAGCTGTTGTTTTCTTACCACTTGGCATTGCATCAGTATTTATAGTATGACCTTCAAGGTTTATCATTGCATGAATAGAAAGTTTAATAGTCTCTATACATCTATCAACTTCAACTCTAGCAAATGTGATTGGCTTTGCAACTTCATCACATAATGTTTGTGCTATATCTTCTTTGTTTTCTTTTAATTTTAAAACAACATCTTCAAGCCAAGATACTCTTTGTGCTATTGTTGAAGCTTTTGTCGCTATTGATGCATTTTGTGCTATTTTTAAAGCTCTTTGTGTATCTTCTGCTGAACATAATGGATATTGTGCAACCACTTTATGAGAATATGGGTTAATTATATCTTCTAACTCTTCTCTTGATTCTTCTTTGCTTCCAAAAAAAATATTTGCTATCATTTTTATCACCTTATATAATTTCTCTTATTTTATCATATTGGTTATTAATTTATAAGTTAACTATTCATATTCTATTCATCTTTGTTAAGTATACTTTCATTGTATTTAAACATACACACAATAAAGGCTATATAAATAAAATACAATAAATTATTTAGAAATAGATCCACCTCCTTTCCGTGCAATTATTTAATAGAAGATACACTACATATATTTGTATAGCCTTGACAGTGTAAGTTTAATATTAAAGGATATTAATAAATATGAAAATTTTAATAGTTGAAGATGATCTAAAGATTTCATCTTTTTTAGAAAAAGGTTTAATAGAGGAAAATTATACAGTTGATTGTTGTTATGATGGAGAAGAGGCTTTTTATTTAATAACAACAAATATATATGACTTAATTATTTTAGATTTAATGATACCTTATATAGATGGTGTTACCTTGTGTAAGGATTTGAAAAAGAGAGGAGATTCTACTCCTATTATTATGCTAACTGCAAAAAGTTCAATTGAGGATAAAGTTTTGGGATTAAATAGTGGAGCAAATGATTATTTAGCAAAACCATTTTCATTTGATGAGTTAATAGCTAGAATAAAAGTTCAGTTAAGAGATAATGATACCTTAACAAATATTTTACAAATAGACAATTTAAAACTTGATTGTGATAAAAAGCTTGTAACCCGTGCAAGTGAAACTATAAAACTTAGTTCTAAAGAATATATGTTGCTAGAATACTTACTAAGAAATAAAGAAAAAATAGTTACAGAAGATATGATAAATAATTCACTTTGGGATATGGATGACCAGACAGCTAGCAATATTATAAGTGTTTATATCTATCGTTTAAGAAAAAAAATTGATAAAGATAATAATATAAAACTTATACATACTATAAGAGGTATGGGATATAAAATAAGCGAAAATTTAAATGTTTAAAAATATAAAAACTAAACTTCTGTTTTGGTACTCTATTATAATCACAATCATCTTAGCTATTTTTTCATTTATTGTATTAGATGAATTTACAAAACTTATATTAGAAAAAGAAACACATATTTATACATCAATAAAACATTTAGAAAATATACTTATCATATGGATACCGATACTTTTAATGATTTCAATTATTATAGGACATTTTATTATTAAAAATGCACTAATACCTGTAAAGAAAACAATTGATGAGGTTAAAAATATTGAAGCAAACCAACTACAAAAAAGACTTACTTCACATACTTCAAATGATGAGATAGAAAAACTTGTAATGACATTTAATTTTATGCTCGATAAACTTGATGATTCGTTTTCCAAGATTAAAAGATTTTCAAATGATGTATCTCATGAATTAAAAACACCACTTACAGTTATAAGAGGTGAGATAGAGTTAGGTTTAAGAAAAAATAGAACAAATGAAGAATATAAAGCTATTT
>CBFDEF010000084.1:0-6390 GCA_965603755.1 uncultured Arcobacteraceae bacterium | reverse complement strand
GTTAAAGTCATAAATTTTAAACTTATCCTCTAAAACTATTGCAAATCTTCTATACACATCATTTATTGTTTCATCATGCTCTATAGTTTTTCTAAATTTGTAAATATCGGCAAGTCTTGTAACAGTATTTTCTACATCTATTATTGGGTCGGTTACTTCTTGTGTTTTATGTGCTGTTAAAAATATATCAATTTTATCCTCTATTGAATTTAAACTATTTTGTAATTTACTCATATGTTCATTTATCCAATGTGCGACATTTTTAGCTTCACCACTATTTATACCTTCGATTCTACCTGAATAATCACCATCATGAGCTTTTTTCATTACATCTTTAATTGATTCAAAAATAGAAAGATAAGGTACAATTAAATGCCTAACAAAAAGTAATATTACCAACATTAATAATAATGAGATAGCTGAAGTATATATTATAATAGTAGTACTTGTAAGCTTAAGATCATCCATAGTCATAATCATTGAAATTACACCAAGTATTTCACCCTCTTTTGCATCATGACAAGATAAACAATTTATCTCAGTAGTTATCTCAGCCTTATAAGGTATAGTTATTCTGTATGTACTATGTCCTAAAAACTCTTCATCTACAATCTCGACAGAATTTCCACTTTTTAATACATCTCTATCGATATCATCTTTTGCAACCTCTTTACCAGGACCATGCTGTTTATTTACTGCTGCAGATCTTACAATCCATAAATCATCAATATTATCAAGATTTTTTGTTTGATTGATGTAAAAGTCTCTATTACCCATCATACCATTTACCATATGTGCTGTAAGACCATTTTTTACACTTTGTGCCACTAGTTGCGCTTTTGTTTTAGCACTATCTAGCCCAAAATCTCTTAAATTGATAGTAATATTTATAATCATTGCTAAAAACATAACAAACATTATCATACCCATTGTAGTAAAAATACTTCTTTTCGTTTCCATTTTCTCTCCATATTTTTGTTATGTATAACTATTACTGTTGATTATATCTATTTATATATAAAAATTTTATTTAATTCGTGTTAATTTTCAACATAATCTATCACTTTCTTAAATATATTATAGTTTTAGTTTTTAATACTTTATCATCTTTGAAAAAGGTCTTTATCTAACATCTAATATATCTCATCTTCTGCTGGAAAGTTCTTATTTTCTACATCATCAACATATTGTTTTACACCATCTTTTATAATCTTTGCACCATTTATGTATTGTCTTACAAACTTTGGTTTAAAATCTTCAAAAAAACCAAACATATCAGACCAAACAAGTACTTGACCATCAGTATCAACACCTGCTCCAATACCAATAACTGGGATAGATACTGCTTCTGTTATAGCTTTTGCAGCTTCACTTTTAACACCTTCAACTACAAGTAAAAATGCACCTGCTTTTTCTACTGCGATTGCATCTTTTATTAAGCTTTTTATATTTTGTTTATCTTTACCTTTAATTTTATATCCACCCTCAGCTTTTACATTTTGAGGCATAAGTCCAATATGACCTACAACAGCAATAGAGTTAGATGTAAGATGCTTAATAATTTTTGCCTTACTTTTTCCGCCCTCAATTTTTATAGCATCTGCATCAGTTTTTCTATAAACTTTTCTAGCATTTTTAAAAGCAGTTTTTTTATCAACATATGTACCAAAAGGCATATCACAAATAACAAATGTATTTTTAGCTCCGTTACATACAGCATTTGTATGGTAAATCATCTCAGGAAGTCCAATACTTAATGTATCTTTGTTTCCAGAGAAACTCATATTTAGACTATCACCAACTAGAATAAAATCAACTTGATCATCAAAAAGTTTTCCAAATAATGCATCATAAGCTGTTATCATTGTTAACTTTCTTGTACCCTTGGCTTTTTGTATAGATGTAACCGTCTGTTTCATAAATCTTACCCTTTAGAATATTATGGTAAGATTATATCCAAAAAAATATTAGGATATAGATTTGAAAAAATTAGTTGGATTTATAACAGCATCACTACCTAGCAATAACTTCACAGTTGATTTAGCATTAAGTATGCAAGAAGCAGGTGTTGATACACTAGAACTTGGTATCCCATTTTCTGATCCAGTTGCAGATGGACCAGTTATAGAGAAAGCCAGTTTAATTGCATTACAAAATGGTTTTAAACTAACAGACCTATTTGATGTTACAAGTAAAATTGCACCACATATGGATACATTATGGATGGGATATATGAACCCATTTTTTCATTATGGTATGGAAAATTTTTTAGAAAAAGGGAAAGAATTTGGAGTAAATGGTTCTATCATTCCTGATTTACCTTATGAAGAGGCAAAATCATATAAAGATATTTTTTCTAAATATGATCAATCACTTATAGACTTTGTTGCTCCAACAGATAGTTTAGAAAGAATTAAAACTATCACTTCAAATAGTAGTAAATTTATCTATATGGTAGCATATGCAGGTATCACGGGAAGTGGTGCTAAAGAGGATTTAGGACAAGTGATTGAAAATGTAAGAAGCTGTACTGCTACACCACTTTATATAGGTTTTGGTGTTGATGAAAAAACTGCAAAAGATAAAGTTAAAGGTGTTGATGGCGTGATTGTTGGAAGTACATTTGTAAAACATTTAATAGATGATAGTTTAAGCAATAAAGAAAAAATAGACCGAATAACACAAAGTGCAAAAAACATAAAAGATATTATAAATAGTTAATAGGGGTTTAATACCTCTTGTACTATAATCCATATTCTTAAAATGACCCCGTCGTCTAGTGGCCAAGGACGCTCGGATTTCCTCCGATAAACGTAAGTTCAAATCTTACTGGGGTCGCCACTAAAAATCTATTATTCTACCATTTTAAAAGTTAGTGTAAATTCTGCTCCAGATAGTTTATTGTTTTCATAGTTATAATCAACATTTTTAACTGTAATTAGACCATTTAAATGTTTTGTTATAATCTCTTCTGACATATATAATCCAATACCAGTACCTTGAGATTGATGTTTAGTTGTAAAATATGGTTCAAAAACTTTATTGATTATATCTTTAGGAATTCCACCTCCACTATCTTTTATTTTTATAATAACATTTTCATTTTGACTAGATATATCAACAAATATAAATCTTTGATTATCTTCTTTATTCTCTAAGGCATCCCTAGCATTATTCAGTATATTCATAACCACTTGAACCAATTCATTTTCATAACCATTCATTTTTAGATTATCAATATTTTTTATCAAATGTATATTTCTATTTTTAAATTTAGAAGCTAAAATCTTTAAAGATTTTTCAATTACATTATTAAGATAAAAATCTTTCTTTTCTTTATCTGGTTTAAAAAAGCTTCTAAAGTCATCTATTGTCTTAGATAGATGTTGTGCTGAATCATTTATCAATATATATCTTTCTATATCTGTTTCTTCAGTTGATATACCTACCTCTTTTTCTACTAATGAAGCTGTTGCTGCTGTTGATATTGTAGAAAGAGGTTGTCTCCATTGGTGTGCTATATTTTCAAGCATCTCACCCATTGCTGCCATTTTTGATTGATGGAATATAAATTGCTCTTTTTCTTCTAAAAGTTTTTCTTGCTCTTTTTGTTTTGTTATATTTGTAAAAATACCAATATAGTTTTTAATATTATTATTCTTATCAAGAACTCTATTAATTGTAAGAAGTTCTGTATATAACTCACCATTCTTATTTTTATTTACAATTTCACCATGCCAATAGTTTTCTGTTTCTATCTGCTCCCACATGTTTATATAAAATGCTTTATCATGAATATTAGAATTTAAAATCTTTGGATTGTTTCCATATACCTCATTAAAGTTATAACCTGTGTTTTGAAAAAATGCTTTATTTACATCTATAATATTACAATTTTCATCAGTTATTAATATACCATCGTTAGTGTTGTTATAAACAATATAAGCATTTCTTAGTTTTTCTTGATTTATAATTTGTTGTTTTTGATATTCTATCTCTTTATTTTTTGCTTTTTGATATTTTAAAAGTAGTTTTATAACAACTAAAGCAATACCTAATACTATAAACCCAATTAACAATAATGTGAGTTGTGTTTTATATTCCCACTCTTTTAAATTTTCATAATAATCAAGTTTTACCGATACTACTAGTGGATAAATATCAGTTAATTGGTATGCTACAATATATTTTTTCCCATTATTAAATTCTATTCCAGATGATAAACTTTTTTCAATAGATTTTTTATATAGTTGAGTTGTATCAATTGTATTGCCTAGATTCTTTTGATCTACAGATGAATATAAAAGTATATTATCAATTCTAATAATATCTAAACCCTCACTATTATTTTTTAGATATTCAAAATATCTATTTGTAATAAAATCACTATTAATAGTAATATGTACACTATAGTTTTGTGAGCTATTAGATATTTTTTTAAATACTGGAAGATAGGAGAGTACTGTGTCCTTTTCAAAAAGATCTCTTCCATTTTGTGCTTTACCAAAACGTAAAATATTATTATTAAACATAGGCGTTGGATAATATTGAGATATATCAATACTCTTATTAAGATTTTTATTATTTGAACTATAGATAATTTTGTGATTTTCATCAAGAATATTAATTGAACGAATATAAGAGTTATTATCTAAAATATTTTTTATATTCTTTTGTAACTTTATATCGTTTTTAATTTGATTACCAAGATTATCAATAGTGATATTTATATTACTAAATAGTTGATTTATTTGGTCAGTAAATATACTAGTATGCAGCTTAGAGATTTCTACAAAACCATTTTCTGCTTCTTCTTTTAAATGATCCATAGAGAATTTTACACTCCCTAAGATTATAACTATAATTATTAAAGCAGATATGCCAATTTTATGTATATTTTTCAAGTTATTTTAATTTTACAATTGGCTCTAATCCATTTTCTTTTGATATTTTTAAAAGGCGCCCATCTTTTTTAATATCTACAATAAACTGTTCTACTCTTTTATAAAATTTATCATTACCATAGCTTGTAGCCCAAGCATAAGGTGTCATATGATACGTTGTAGGAGGAATAATTAGTTTAGCCCAATTTGTTGTTGCAAGCATTCTTTTACCAAAAGGATAATCTGTCATAAATACATCTGCACGACCTGATTGTACTGATTGTTCTCTTGCTTTATAACTATTTACAACTAAAAGTTTTGCATGCTTTAGTTTTTTCTTCATAACAGGCTCATGATAAGTACCTTTTGCAACAGTAACCACAATACCTTTTTTATCTATATCTTCCCAAGAAGTTATTTTTTTATTTGTTTTTGTTGTAACAGCATAAATATCACTAGCAAGATGTGCTGTAGTAAATCTCATTTTAGCTCTTCTTGATTCTGTATTTCCTATAGCAAACATAGCAATATCACATTTTTCGCTTGTTACATCTTGTATTAAAGTTGCAAATGAGCTTGGTACAAACTCTAAGTTTACTTTTAAATCTTTTGCAAGTTCTTGTGCTAAGTCACTATCAATACCAACAAGTTTTTGTGTTCTTTGATCTAAATAAGATATGCCATAATATGCTGGCCAAATACATACCTTTAATTTATTTGATGTAATTATTGTATCAAGCTTATCGTTTTGTCCATAAACTATTGAAACTAATATAAATAGTGCAGCCAAAATTCTTTTAATTGATATAATCATGTTAGAAATTCCTAAAATATAGTATTTTTTAGTTGATAATATAACAAAATTATTATTAAAGCCTGCTATTTAATATAAGTATAATTGATACTTTTATGATTTTCTAATTGTTTTAGGAAGCTGAATTTGAACCAGCAACCTCTTTATTTATTAGTTTTTTAAAACCTTCTGAATAGATAAAATATACTTAATTTTACCACTCTCTTTATCAAATATTGGACCTACAGTCATCTCATTTAAAATAAGATCATTATCAACTGTATAACTTCTAATTTGAGTTGTTACACTATCGTTCTTTTTAATAGCCTCTTCTATTTTAACTAATCCCTCTTGTTTATTGTCTATTCCATGAAGAAACCTAAAGTTACAACCTAAAATATCTCTAAAATCATATCCAAAGATATCCTGAAAAGCCCTATTTACATATATTATGGGATTGTCATACCTATTAGGATCTGTTATCATAACACCATCTTCTAATCTACTTAATACACCAACATCATAACCTTGCGACTCAAAATTTGACTTAACTACTTTCATCTTAACCCCTCTTTTTGAATTGTTATTTTTATTATTTTGTAATTTTGACATAAAGAAGTGTTTAAACTGTGAGGTGTAAAATAATTAGTTTATTTGTTAAGTTGATTTTAATTGAAATTTTTATGATTTTAAAATTGGTTGCGGAAGCTGGAT
>CBFDEF010000083.1:0-6466 GCA_965603755.1 uncultured Arcobacteraceae bacterium | reverse complement strand
ACAGTTAATTCATCCAATGCTCCTGTAGGACATACAGGAACACATGGAATATCTGGACACATATAACATGGCACTTCTCTTGGTACAAAGTAAGGTGTTCCCAAAGGTTTATTATCACCAGGCTTAGCTAAAAGCAATGTATCAAAAGGACATGCTTCAGCACACATACCACATTTGATACATGTTGCTAAAAAATCTTCCTCTTTAATAGCCCCAGGTGGTCGAAGTATTAGCTTATTTGCTGTAACTTCATCAACATAAGCACTCCATACCAAACCACTAAGCGCTATTAATCCAACACTTCGGGCTGTCCCTAAAATAAATCTTCTTCTATCACTTACCATAATATTTCTCTTTTTCTATCGTTTTATACTGCGTAAATTTTAACTGCACATTTTTTAAAGTCAGTTTGTTTAGATTGTGGACATGTATAGTCAGCACAAACTTTATTTATAAATACTTTTTCATCAAACCATGGAACAAAAACAAGTCCTTTTGAAGGTCTATTTCTACCTCTAGTTTCAACTCTTGCTTTAACTTTACCACGTCTTGAATCAACCCAACAAAGTTGACCTTGTTTAACACCATATTTCTTAGCATCTTCTGGATGCATGTAACATAATGCTTCTGGAACTGCTCTGTATAACTCAGGAACTCTCATTGTCATAGTACCTGAATGCCAGTGTTCTAGAACTCTACCTGTACATAACCATACTGGGTACTCTTTAGATGGCATTTCTGGTGGATCCATATAAGGTCTTGCAAAAATTTTAGCTTTATTTTTAAGAGATTTTTTAGTTTTATCTTTAATCCCTAATAAATCACCTTGTGCAAGTGCTTTAGCTAAAGTACCATAGAATGCATGTGAATTACCACTTTTTGCTTTTTTAACAGCTTTTGCAGCATATGGATCGTATTTTGCATTAAATCTCCACTGAGTCTCTTTACCATCAACAACTGGCCATTTAAGACCTCTAACTTTATGATAAACATCAAATGGTGCTAAATCATGTGCATGTCCTCTTCCAAACTCTGCATACTCTTCAAATAGGTATTTATGGATAAAGTAACCATAACCTTCCCAAACTTTACCATCAGAACCAATAACATTTCTGCTATCTCCTGAACACTCAGTATTATCATATCCAGCTTGGATAGGGTCATTTTTATCGACTTTGTATGATTTAGCTTTTTTATTTGCAAAAAGGATTTCAAACATTGTTGTATCTTTTGTATATCCCATTTTTTCAGCTTTTGCTATTACATCTGGAAGAGTTTTCTTACCTTTTGTACTTAATAGTGGTTGTTCACCCCATAAATCAGCAACTGTAAATCTTTTTGAAAGCTCAACCCACTGCCATGTATCAGACATAGCATCACCTACTGGTAAAACTTGTTGTCTCCAATGTTGTGTTCTTCTTTCAGCATTTCCATAAGCTCCCCATTTTTCATAGATCATAGCAGATGGTAAAATTAAATCTGAAACTTTTGCAGAGATACCTGGATACCCATCAGAAGTAACAATAAAGTTATCCATCTCTCTTGCAGCTTTAATCCAATGTTTAGCTGAAGCAGAATCTTGATATGGATTACAAACATTTACCCATGCAAATTTCATAGTTCCATCTTCGATATCTCTGTGAATTTTCATAATATGTTGATGACCTTTAGGATTTAAAGTACCTTCAGGGATATTCCAACCATTTTCAGTGATTTTTCTATGCTTACCATTCGCTACCATCATATCTGCTGGTAATCTATGTGCAAATGTTCCAACTTCTCTAGCAGTACCACACGCTGATGGTTGACCAGTAAGTGAGAATGCTCCAGAACCTGGTTTAGCTTGTTTATTTAATAAGAAGTGAACATTGTAAGATAATGTATTTACCCATGTTCCTCTTGTATGTTGATTCATACCCATAGTCCAGAAAGATACTACTTTTCTACCTTTTTCTATGTATAGATCAGCTACAAGCTTAAGTTTTCTTCCAAACTCAGCATCAGACTCATCAGGATTACCTTTTGATACAGATGTAACATACTCTAATGTATATGGAGCTAAGAATTTCTTATACTCTTCAAAAGAGATCTCCCAGTGCTTAAGACCAGCTGGTTTATTAACCATCTTATCACCAGCATCATAACCATAAGGTTTAAGAGCAGGAGCTTCATTTGCAGAAACAGTATGAACCATCTCCTCGTTGATAGTTTCCATCTCAAGAGCTGTATATTTACCAGCTGAACCATCAGGTCTAACTGGTGTAAGTGATTTTTCACCCTCTCTTCTCATACCATAACCCATATTTACAGGACTTGCAGCAAATACCATATGTTTATTTACAAAATCCCAGTCAATTGACTCAGGGTTATTATAAACAATCTCTCTAGCAATATAATTCCACATAGCTAAATCTGAATTTGGTGTGAAGATTAACTCTTCATCAGCTAAATCTGATGTTCTATGTCTATATGTAGAGATATTAATAACTTTTACTCTATCTGGATCAGAAAGTTTTCTATCTGTAACTCTTGACCATAAAATTGGATGCATCTCAGCCATATTTGATCCCCAAGATACTACTGTATCTGTAAGCTCAATATCATCATAACAACCAGATGGCTCATCAATTCCAAAAGTTTGGTAAAAACCAACAACAGCAGAAGCCATACAATGTCTAGCATTTGGATCAATAGCATTTGATCTAAATCCACCTTTCATCATCTTTTGAGCTGCGTAACCTTCCATAACAGTATATTGACCAGAAGCAAATACACCTACAGACTCAGGTCCACCAAACTTAAGTGCTTTTTTGATGTGATGTTCCATCTCATCAAATGCTCTTTCCCAAGATACAGGTGCAAACTTACCATGCTTATCAAACTTACCATCTTTACCAACTCTTAATAATGGTTGCTTAAGTCTATCTGCACCATACATAATTTTAGCATTGAAGTAACCTTTAATACAGTTAAGACCTCTATTAACAGGAGCAGCAGGATCACCCTTGACCGCAACTATTTTACCGTCTTTTGTAGCCATCATAATACCACAACCAGTACCACAAAATCTACACGCTGCCTTATCCCATCTCCAATTTGATTGAGCTTGGTTTGAAGCTGCCTGCATCTCAGACGGTACACTCATACCAACTGCCGCTGCAGCTGATGCTGCTGCCGAACTTTTTAAGAAATCTCTTCTTGAAAGTGCCATAAAATCTCCTTTTTATTTTGAACCTAGATTCTACATACGAAAAGTGTCAAAAGTGTGTCATACTAAGAGATACACTAAATGACATTCTAAACTATGTTTTTCTAATTAGCATATTTAAATATACATTAGAAAGATTCTATCACTATGTATAAAATAAATCCTTGACCTTAGTCAAGAAATTTAAGTTTTAATTTATGGGAAAGTTATTTACAACTTATAAGAAGATTATCAAGTTCTTTTTTTAGATCTGAAAGTTTTTTTGTAGTTTTAAGTAGGTCTTCTGTAGATTGAATTGCAATATCTTCACTATGACTTAGTTGTGATGATAATTTTGCTGAATCTTGAATATCATCAATAACTTTATCAAACTGATCTGTTATCTCTTCTAGTTTCTCACTAGCTTTTTGTGACTTTTCTACCGCTTCTGATGAATATTCCATTGCTGAATTTATTTTATTTATAAAACAATTTAGTGTATCTGTTGCTTCAACAATTTCACTTTCTGCTTCTATTTCTATATATTCTATAGGTTTATTTTCCTCTTGTCCCTCAATAATTGTCTTTGAATGTTTTAAAAACTGATTTGCATGAGCTTCTATGATTCTTAATTGTAGTAATGAATAAATTATAAGAATAAATAAAATAATTGCACCAGCATATTGAAAATACTCAATTGTATGAGTTTTTGATTCGATATGATTTGTATACATTGTTACTAAATTATCAACCTCTTTTAGTAAATTATTATTTGAATTATAAATTGAATTAACTTTAATTTTTAGCAACTTTTCATTATTTGAATCTCTTACAACTAATAAATCTTTAAAAGATTGTACATTTTTATCAAAACTATTCCAAAGAACTATTATTTTTGATATTTGTTGTGCTATATTATCTGTAGGCACTGAAGATATTCCTCTTAATTTATTTCCATTTTTTAAAGTATCAATACCGTACTTGAACTCTTCAACTGCACCATCTAATTCATTAAAATCAATATGATTACTATGATATAGATAAAAAATATTTTTTGATATCATTTGAGTTAACATTCTTTCTTTACCTGCAACATTTATTATCAGTGCGTCTTTTATATTTTTTTGATTTAGATAAATTGTTAAAGCTATAAGAGAAAGCATTGTGAATACTAAACCTGCTCCTAATATTCTGATTTTTGTACTTATTTTACTTGATTGTTGTTTACTCATTATATTTCCTTTGGGCATTATAAACCTATTCCTTGAAAAATTGATGATAGTGAAGAATCATCTTTTATAAGATATTTTTTATCTTCTAATACAATAATATTATCTCTTGTAAATCTTTTCAATACTCGTGATAATGTTTCAGGCTGAATATGAAGCATAAATGCAATTTGAGTTTTTTTAAGTGTATTAAACATCTCTAAATCATTGTATAACATATGTGCTACTTTTGCTGTTGCATCAAAAACTAATTCTCTATTTAGTATACATTGTAACTGGTGTGTTTTTTGTAAAATCTCTTTTATAAACTTTGATGCTAGTATTCCTGTATCTAAAAAATATTCTTTGAATTTTTTAAAATTTACTGAAAGAATAGCCCCCTCTTCTACAAATGAAGCATTTGAAAAACAATATATTGTTTCACTATCCATAGATGTTAATTCGGAAATCATATTATCTTTATATATATAATATAAAAATATCTCATTATTGAATTTATCAATTTTATATATCTTGATAAGACCACTTACTAAAAACTGCAAAGAGTAATCTATATCACTCTCATAGTATACTATTGTATCTTTTGAAAAGCTTCTAACTATTGAAATATTTGATAAATAACTTATTTGTTCATCATCTAATGAACTGAAAAAATCTATAGATTTTATCACATTCTGTATCCCCACTAGCTCTCCTTAAATTAATAAACTGTAAGCTATTTTATACTATCCTTGTAAAAAATATAATAAAATGAAAGAAAATACATGCTAATAGATGGTCATAATAGAGTAGTAAATTACCTAAGAGTTTCAGTAACTGAAAGATGTAATTTTAGATGTCAATATTGTATGCCAGAGAAGCCTTTCTCTTGGGTACCACATGAAAATCTTTTGTCATATGAAGATATGTTTGAATTTATAAAAGTAAGTATTGATGAAGGTATCACTAAAATTAGACTTACAGGTGGTGAACCACTTTTAAGACATGGTCTTGATAATTTTGTAAAAATGATTTCCGATTATGCTCCCAATGTTGATTTGGCACTTACTACTAATGCTTTTTTATTAGAAGAATCAGCACAAAAGTTAAAAGATGCAGGGCTAAAAAGGATCAATGTATCTCTTGATAGTTTAAAAAAAGATGTAGCCCATCATATAGCACAAAAAGATGTTTTAGATAAAGTTTTAAAAGGTATAGATAAAGCTCACGAAGTGGGACTGGGTGTAAAAGTAAACTGTGTACCTATGAAAGATGTAAATGATGGTGAAATTATAGATATACTTGAATATTGTAAAGATAAAGGTTATGAAGTTAGATTCATAGAATTTATGGAAAACTCACATTCAAATGTAAAAAAAGGTTTAACATCACAAGATATTCAAGATATTATAAAACAAAAATATAACTTTTCAAAAGGTGAACGAGTTGGCAACTCTCCATCACAAGATTACTTTTTAGAGGATGGTTATAAATTTGGTATAATTGAACCACATCTAGATGACTTTTGTAATGATTGTAATCGTTTAAGAATTACTGCGGAGGGTTACTTAATACCTTGCTTATACTTTGAAGATGCACTTAGCATTGCTGATGCAATAAAAGAAAAAGATATAAAAAAAGCTGCAAATATATTAAAATTGGTTTTAAAAAATAAACCAGAAAAAAACAAATGGGGAAGTGAAGATAGTTCAGATCGAGCTTTTTATGAAACTGGTGGATGATATTTTATAAAATTTATAGTATAATCGCGAATATAATTAAATAGTTAAGGAAAAAAATTGAGAGCATTAATAAGTGTAAGTGATAAAAGTGGTGTAGAAAACTTTGCTAAAGAGTTAGTATCATTAGGTTATGAGATTATATCTACTGGTGGTACATATAAGAAACTTCAAGAAGCAGGAATAGCTGTAATTGAAGCAAATGAAGTTACAAAATTCCCTGAGTGTTTTGAAGGTAGAGTAAAAACTCTAAATCCATTCATCCATGGTGGTATCTTACACAGAAGAGATAAACAATCTCACTTAGATGAAGCAAAAGAGTTAGGTGTTGA
>CBFDEF010000082.1:0-6470 GCA_965603755.1 uncultured Arcobacteraceae bacterium | reverse complement strand
ATTATATGGAATTGTACTATATTAAACTTATTCTTTTTTAAGAGTGATAGATATAAATGATGATTTTGATATAAAGATAAATGTTAAAAAGTGTGAGATTTTATATATTGAATAAATAGAGTTTTGAATTCTTAATAATCGAAGAGAAAAGACTAAGCGTCTCTTCTTCTTGTATTTCTGTTTCTACTTTGGTTGCTATTATTTGAATTTGAACTATTTGATTTAGAAGATGAGTTTCCATCACGATTACTTCGTTGACTTCCACTAGCATTTTTCTTTTGTTCACTATCTTTTCTTCTATTTTCACTTGGATTTCGGTTTCTACTTTGGTTTCCACCACGGCTATTTCCACCGCTTGGTCCACGACCTCTACCTTTTGAGTTAGATGATCCACCGCCACCTGCTCTTTTTTGACCTCTGTTACTAAGTGGTTTAGCTTCAATTGAAGAATCTACTTCAAAACCTTCAATAATGATTTTTTTAATATCTTGTTTTGTAAGTTTCTCTATATCTTTTAAATATTGTAATTCATCTACACAAACTAAAGATACAGCTTCCCCAACATTTCCAGCTCTCCCTGTTCTTCCAATTCTATGTACATAATCTTCAGAGATATTTGGTAACTCAAAGTTTACTACATGTGGAAGTTGATCTATATCAATACCTCTTGCTGCAATATCAGTTGCTACTAATACTCTAACACTTCCATCTTTAAAGTCTGCAAGTGCTTTTGTTCTAGCACCTTGACTTTTATTTCCATGTATTGCAGCAGCACTTATACCATCAGATTCTAACTGTTTAGTTAATCTATTTGCTCCATGTTTAGTTCTTGTAAAAACAAGTACTTGTTTCCAACTATTTTCTAAGATTAGGTGAGTTAATAGCTCCCTTTTTCTTCCACAATCTATTGGATATACTAATTGACTCACTTGTTCTGAAGTTGTATTTCTTCTTGCTACTTCAATTAAAGCTGGGTTGTTAAGTAATCCATCTGATAATCTTTTTATCTCAGCTGAAAATGTTGCAGAAAATAGAAGATTTTGTCTTTTTTGTGGAAGCATTGCAAGAATTTTTTTAATATCATGAATGAAACCCATATCAAGCATTCTATCTGCTTCATCTAAAACAAGTGTTTGAACTACTGAAATATCTAAGGCATCTTGAGATATTAGGTCTAAAAGACGACCAGGTGTTGCTATAACAATATCTACACCTTTTCTTAAAATTGATTTTTGAGGGTTGATACCAACTCCTCCAAAAATAACAGTTGATTTAAATGGAAGATATTTTCCATATAGTTCAACACTTTCACCTACTTGTGCTGCTAACTCTCTTGTTGGAGTTAGTATCAATGCACTTATTTGATGTTTTTTATTTTGACTCTTTCTATGAGTTAATAGTTCTAATAGTGGTAGTGTAAAACCTGCTGTTTTACCAGTTCCTGTTTGTGCACCTGCTAAAATGTCTCTTTTTTCCAATATAATTGGAATTGCTTGTTTTTGTACTGGAGTTGGAGTTGTGTAACCCTGCTCTTCAATAGCTCTTAAAATAGGTTCACATAACCCAAGTGTTGAAAATGACATAAAATAACCTTTTGATTTTATAATTGAATGAATGTTGTATATATATATTATACGAATTTTTCGCATTTTACCATAAATATAAGAAATAAGGACTTAATTATACAATTTAGATATTATATTAATAATTTTTGATAAGAAACTATACAATATTATTTAGTAAAATTAGCAAAATTAAAATAATAAGGTTATAAAATGTTTGAAGTTGGATTTATTACTCAAAGGGCGCCATTATTTATGGATATAATAAGTATATACTTTTTTATTCTACCAGTTCTTCTGTTTTTAGCAATTCGTTTAGCTATAAATAAAAAGTATATGCAACATATGCAAGCACAATTTGCAATATTTATTATCACTCTGGTTTTTATTGTTATTTTTGAGATAGGAGTTAGAATTGTTGGTGGATTTGGGGAGTTTTTAAATGATAGTTCTGTATCTAAAGATTATTTTATAACATATCTAGTTTTACATATTTTAGTAGCACTAGCTAGTGTTGTTGGATGGATTATAATGATGATTAAAAGTTACAATTCATATAAACAAGATAAGTTCAACTCACCATTTTTTAAAACACATAAAAAATACTCAAAAATACTTTTTGTAGGTATATCACTTACAGCATATAGTGGAATTGGTATTTATATAATGTTATTTTTAATGTAGTAATTTTCTACATTAAAAATAATCTAAAAAGTAAAATCTTTCCCTAAGTAGTGTTCTCGTACCACTTCATTTTCTTTTATATCTTGAGCTGTTCCACTAGCAAGGATAGAACCAGATTTCATAACATATGCTCTATCACATATTTGTAAAGTTTCTCTTACATTATGGTCTGTAATAAGTACACCAATACCAATATTTGAGAGCTTTTTTATAATACTTTGTATATCTTTAACAGCAATAGGATCAACACCAGCAAAAGGTTCATCAAGAAGTAAAAATCTAGGGTTTGAAACTAAAGCTCTAGCTATCTCTGTTCTTCGTCTCTCACCTCCACTTAAACTTATACCTTTTCTATGTCTAATTGGTTCTATGTTAAAAATTTCAAGTAACTCTTCAACTCTTTCCCATCTAAGTTTTTTATCATCTATTGAAACTTCCGCAGCCAGCATTAAATTTTCTTCTACTGTTAAATCTTTAAATATAGATGATTCTTGAGGTAAATATCCAATACCTCGTAAAGCTCTTTTATGTAATGGAAGATGTGTAATATCATGGTCATCAAAATGTATCTCACCACTAGATGGTTTAATCAATCCACATATAATATAAAAACTTGTTGTTTTTCCTGCACCATTTGGACCTAAAAGTCCAACAGTTTCTCCACTATTTATATCTAAACTTATATCATGTAAAATTTGTGTTTTTTTAATAGTTTTTGCAATACTTTTTACTTCTATTTTATGATTCAATTTTATACTCTCTTTTATCTTCTTTTTTCTCTATAGATATTTTTAAACAATCAAAACCATACTCTTTTAAAATAGCTTCAAGTTTATCATCACCCCACTCTACAAAATGTACACCATCTTTTTCAAACTCTTCTAAAAGTCCAAGAGAGATAAACTCCTCTAAAGTTTTATTATAAACATCATAGTGAAATATATCTTCACCATAAACACTTTGAAGTGAAAATGTTGGACTAGTTACCTTATCATCATATCCCAAACTAGCAACAAACTGTTTTACTAAAGTAGTTTTACCACTTGCAAGTGTACCTTGAAGTAAGACAACTATATCTTTTTTTTCAATTTGAGATTTTAAATAGTTTATTAAAGTATCAAGTTCATCAATACCTAATTCAAACTTTTTATATTTCATTTGAAACTTTTACTATCTCTTCTAGTTTTTTAATAGCATCACCGCTACTTATAACATCTTTTGCCATCTCAATACCCTCTTCTGTTGAGTTTACTTTTCCATCAACTAAAAGTGCCACTGCTGTGTTTAAAAGTACAATATCTTTTTTTGCACCACTTATACTACCATCTAAAATACCTCTAGTAATAGTAGCATTATGCTTCGCATCACCACCTTCTATCTCCTCTTTAGGATATAGATCAAAACCATATTCTCTAGGGTCTATGATAAATTCAGAGAAGCTTCCTCTTTCTACAAAAGCACAATATGTAATATCGCTGATACTTAGTTCATCCATACCATCGGCTGAACTTACTACCATTGCTCTTTTTGTATTTAGTTGTGTTAATGCTTCTGCTATTTTTGGAACATACTCTTTACTAAATACACCTATTAGTTGCTTATGAACTGAAGCTGGATTTGATAAAGGTCCTAAAATATTGAAAATAGTTCTATGGTCAATTGACTTTCTTATTGGCATAATATGTTTCATTGCAGGATGATGATTAATAGCAAACATAAAAACAAAACCAGTTTGTTTTAACATCTCTATTTGTTTAGTTGATGTTAAAGTTAAGTTTACCCCTAAGGCTTCAAGCATATCAGCACTTCCACTGTTACTTGTAATACTTCTATTTCCATGTTTTGCAACACTACATCCACAAGCTGCTAACATAATAGATACAGTTGTTGAGATATTAAAACTATTACTTTTATCTCCACCTGTTCCACAGTTATCAATAAGTTTCTCTTGTAAAGTTTGGTCAACAGTCAATGGTATCATATGATCACGCATAGCAGTTGCAGCTGCAGCTATCTCATCAGCAGTTTCACCACGATTATAAAGGTCTATTAAATACTCTCTTGTAGTATCTGTTTCCAATCTATTTTCAAAAATATCATCAAATCTTAATCTTGCTTTATTAAACATAATTTCCCTTTTTAAGCTAACTTTGTAACATATTCACTTTGTTTTGATTTTGGAGTAGATTTTGTAGCTGGTATTTGTAGTACTTCAAATCTATCAGTATATTCAAGATATTTGATACTTATGATGTCACCAACTTTTACCTCTTTTGCTTTTTTTACTGCAATATCATTTATCTCAACAACTTTGTGAGCCAGCATATCTTCTGCTACGGCTCTTCTTTTGGTAATATTTACTGCATTTAAAAATTTATCTATTCTCATAATAATTATTGTATCCAATAACTTATAAAAAAGTTGGTTCTAAAAATGGTACAATTTGTTTTTTTCTACTTAAACAACCTTTTAACCAAAACTTACCGTCAACTATTTTTGTATCAAAAGCTTTCTCTATTTTATCAGAACTATTTGAAGCTACAAGTATCTCACTCCCCATAGCAATAATATCTGTTAAAAGTAAAAGAACAGTATCTAAACCTTTCTCTTGCTTTAGTTTTTCAATATCAGCTAATAACTCATCTTTAACACCATCAAAGATTGATAAATCTACAACTTCAAGTTGACCAATTCCAACGCTGGCACCATTCATTGAGAACTCTTTGTAGTCTCTCATCACTAAATCTCTTGATGGAACTCCCTCAACTTGTGATTTTACTTTGAACATCTCTAAACCAATAGCTTTATAGTCCTCTATTCCAGTAATATTTGCTAACTCTTTTGTGATTTTAGTATCAAGTTTTGTACAAGTTGGTGACTTAAATATAACTGTATCACTTAAGATTGCACACATCATAGCACCAGCAATATTCTTAGGAATCTCAACTTCATAATAATCAAACATCTCTTTAACAATAGTATTTGTACATCCAACTGGTCTTATCCAACACTCTAATGGTGTTGAAGTTGTTAAGTCACCTAATTTATGATGGTCAACAATACCAACAATAGTAGCCTCTGCTATATCATCAGGAGCTTGTGCTACATCACTAAAATCTGTTAAATATACCTCTTCACCTGCATACGATGTTTTAAATATCGGAGCTTCTAAATCAAACTTTTCTAATATATATGCTGTTTCAGGGTTTATATCCCCTTGTCTTGTAGCAATAGATTCTACTCCAAGTTTGTTTTTTAAATAACTCATTGCTATTGCAGAGATTATTGAATCACTATCAGGTATCTTATGTCCAAATATGTAAAGTGCCATTTTATTTCCTACTTTTTATTTTAATTTTTGTATTTTAGCAAAATTAACTTTACTAATAGTTTTAAACTCGTATCTAATCACTTAATATTTCTAATAATTTTTTTCTATATCTATACTAATTCATACTTATAAATTAAGTAAATTTCACTTAATTTTTGATACAATAATATATAAATAAATTACTGGAGTTCATTATGCAAACAATAGCAGTACAAATTCAGGATAATTATGTAGAAAAATTTATGAGTTATGTTAATAGCCACAGTGAAAGTATCACTATAACAAAAGATAAAAATTTAGAACTTGACCCATATTTTTATGAAAGGCAAGAAAAATTACATCAAATTAGAAATGATGTAAAAAATGGTAATATGCGATTACTATCTCAAGAAGAATCAGACAATGAACTTGAATTATTTTTTAAAGAATTAGAAAAATAATTCATGATAATTAGAAGAACACAGGAATATCAAAAAGAGTTATTAATAATTTTAAAACATATTGCAAATGATAAAATAACAGCAAGTAGAAAATTTAAAAAAGATTTAAATGAACAAATAACTAGTATCCCAAACTTTCCATATAAATATAGAAAATCAATTTATTTCATTGATGAAAATGTAAGAGATATGATATTTAAAAAATATACTATAAACTATGAAATTGATTTAAATAAAAATACAATATTTATATTTAGTATATTTAATCAAAATAAACCATCATAGTAATACAATAGAATAAAAAAATCTTAAAAAAATGTCATTCCTTAAATAAAAGTAAAAAGATAAAATGTCTGTTAATGTCAATATTTAAAAGATTTCACCCACAATGTCCTTTCAAGACCTAAATACCCATCTAAAAGGTACATATTTATTGTATCAATGAATTATAAA
>CBFDEF010000081.1:0-6701 GCA_965603755.1 uncultured Arcobacteraceae bacterium | reverse complement strand
TTTTGCTCAAAATGTACTTATTATAAACTCATATTCATCTACTCTAGAGTGGACAAAACAACAATCAAATTCAGTTATAGAGACACTAAATCAAAATAAAGATATAAAACTTTTTGTTGAATATATGGATACAAAAGTATTTAAACCTACTAGCAAAACAGAAGAAAATTTTTTAAATTTTTACAAAAATAAATATAAAGATATAACATTTAGTTCTGTAGTTACAACAGATGATAATGCCTTGAATTTTATAAGAAAATATAAAAATGAACAAATATTTAAAGATGCAAATATCTTTTTCTCTGGTGTAAATAATCTATCATTAGCTAAAACATTGCCAGATGATATATATACAGGTGTATTTGAAGAAAAGAATCCAATTACAAATCTTAACATTGCTCAAAAAATTGTTAAAAATCTAAAAACTGTATATTTAGTTGGAGATGATTCTATTACTGCAAATAAAGAGATAGTACATTATAAAAGTCGTTTTGCACAATATAAAAATATAAATTTTGTATATTTAAATAGTAGAAAAATAGAAGATATTATAAAAAGTATTCACAACTACGATAATGATTCGGTTATGATGTTGCTTGTATTTACTGCTTTTACAAAAGATAATAAACATATAGGGTATAAAAAAGCTTTAAGTGATTTATCACATGTATATAATAACCCAATGATGATACATACAAATGTATATATAGATACTCCCGATACAAATATTATTGGTGGTGATTGTACGGATGGTAAAGCTGCAGGGAAAATTGTTGCCAATAAAGTATTGGAAAATTTATCAGGTACGTCAATGAAAGATATAAAATTTGATTTTGAGAATGGAAATAAAATTTATATAAATGTCAAAAATTTAAATAAACTAGGGATAAACTTAGAAGATTTAGAATTAAATGATCCTATTTTAATAAATAAAGAGAACACTTTTTATGATTTATACCAAAAATGGATAAATATTTTTATAGTAATTTTAATATTAAGTGTTATATTTATGATTATATTAGCTAAAAAAAATAGAAGTTTAGAAAAATATACTAGAAAAATAAAAGCACTAAATGATTCATTGGAACTAAAAGTAAAACATGCATTAAAAAAATTAGATAAGCAACATAAAAAACACAAAGAGGATATTATAAATAATACTAAGTTTAGTGTTATAGGTCAAATGGCAGCTGGTATTACACATGAGATTAATACACCGTTAACTTATATAAAAGGTACAACTGAGATGATAAGGTTTGATCTTGAAGATATGCCTCATAATGATTTTAAACAAAGACTTTTAGATGATAATAAACTTGTAATGGATGGTATTACAAGAATGTCAGTTATAGTTGAATCTATGAGAGAGATGTCACAAGTGACACCAATGCAAAGGGAAGTGTGTAATGTATATGATACTTTAATAACAGCACTTAGAATTATACATAATAGAGCAAAGCAAGTTTCTAAAATTTATATAAATGATGAATTATTTGATATAGATTTATCTCAAAAAGAAAAATTTAAATTTACAGCTTCTATAAATAAACAAAGAATAGAACAAGTTTGGACAATAATTTTAAATAATGCATTAGATGAGTTGGTAAAAGTTGAAAATTTTGAGGATAGAAAAATAGATATTACAATATTTGAAAAGAATGACAATGTAAGTGTAATGATTCAAGATAATGCAGGTGGAGTACCAGAAGATATAAAAGATAAAATATTTGAACCATTTGTTAGTACAAAAGAGAGTTCTGGTATTGGAATAGGGCTAAATGTTGCCAAAAAAATAATAGATGAGCATAAAGCCACAATAGAGATAGAAAATAAAAATGGTGGAGCTTGTTTTATCATTTCAGAGCTTTAAAAATCTATAAAAAATCCATTTTCTTTTACTATTCTTGTTAGTTTTGATAAATCATCTTTTAAAACTAAAACTCTATACCCTGATGCTTTTATAATAATAGTTTGAAGTTTTTTATTTGTCATAAATAGGTTTAAAAGTCTTTTATCATTGTTTAGTTCAATCACTACTTGCTTTAAATCTTTTTTTAACATATTTGATTTTGATTTAATTTCATCAAAATATATATCAAATATCTCTGGTGGTTTAGTATCAAAAATTTTATAAAATGCTTCAATTTTAAGTTCTAAAGCTTTATATGTTTTACAATCTTTAAAAATCTTTGCATAACTTAAGATATATCTATTTTCACCATCTTTTATCATATTTGAATTATCAATTATAGTTGCAAATAATTCTAACTTTGCACTAATTATTGTATTTGTTTTATTTATTGTAATAATTGGTTTATATTCATCAAATTTAATATAACTGTCTTTATTTATCTCTACTTTAGTCACATAGCTTTTTGAATAGCCTAATACATAAAGACCAAGATTTGTAAGCTTTATGTACTCTAACCCATCCCACACTGAGATATATGGCTTACCTTTTGCTTTTATGTTATAGTTTGATATAGGATCATTATATTTAAGTTCTAAAATTCCTAATGCTCCTAGATAAAACATTAAAGCTTTTAAAATTGGTTCAAAAAATAAAATTTGATAATAAAAATCATCACAATGAAGTTCACCATAATCATCCTCATCATCAATTGTAAAATCACACTCCATAAAATAACTAGATGTTTTGTACTTTGATTCAAAATCAAATCTAAAATTATTAGATTTGCAATAATCAAATATATCTGTCACACTACACCATCCATCATTTGGTAATCTATTTAATATTTGACCAAATATATCAAACAGTTGATTTTGAGAGGTATGATAAAAATCATATCTAACTTTTTTTAAGTGTGAAGCAAATATTCTTGATATGAAAAATGGAATTTGATTTTCAACTTGTAAAGAGATGAACTCTCTTAAACTATCCAATGGGATAGCTTGAAATCTTTTTGTACTCCAATAATAATATGAAAATGCACGAGTTAGCATATCTGTTGAAAATGAATTAAGTTGTTTTGTAGTAAAAAACTCTTGTGATGAGGTGGTAGATTTTAGTATATTTATGGTCTTACCTAAAGGTTTTTCATTTGTTTTACCAAACTCTATTAAGTTTGATTTTAACATATCTTCAATAACCTCAATATACTCTAATACACCTTTTTCATTGTTATAAGTATATTTTGTATTCAGTGCTATAGCTGTATCAAGTTTCATATTTATCCTAGTATAAAGTCTAACTGAGAACTTGTAAGCTCTTTTAGACCCCCTTCGTCACCTGAAATAATCATATCGGTTAAATCTTGTTTTTTCATCTGTAGTTCCAAAATCTTCTCCTCTATAGTATCTTTTGTAATCATTTTATAGCTAAATACTTTATTTTTTTGCCCCATTCTATGAGCTCTATCTACTGCTTGGTTTTCAGCCGCTTTATTCCACCAAGGATCAAATATAAATACATAATCAGCCTCAGTTAAATTTAGTCCAACCCCTCCCACTTTTAAAGTCATAAGGAGAAGTTTAATATCTTTATCATTTTGAAACTTATCTACTAGTTCTTGTCTATTTTTTGTACTTCCCGTCATAAGTAGATGTTCATATCCTTTGCTTTGTGCTTTTTGTGATATAAGATCGAGTGAACCTAGAAAGTTTGCAAAGATTAAAACTTTGTGACCATTTAAAACTATATCTTCTAGCATCTCAAAAAGGTTATCTATTTTTGATGAGTTGATATGGTTTTGTGACTTTAACTCTGGGGCTGATGCTATTTGACGAAGATCATTAAAAGCTTGCATAATTATAAACTTTGATTTATCTATCCCGTTTAAAGCTATTTGTTGATTTAGAATTTGTTTATAAAAATTCTTTTTCTCTTCGTAAAACTTTTTATGTTCTGATTCCATATCTACATATATTATCTGCTCTTGTTTTGCTGGTAAGTCTTTTAGTACATCTTGTTTTAATCGTCTTAATAAAAATGGTGTAATTTTTGCTTTTAAAAGCTTTGCAACATCTTCATTTACCTCATTTTGTATAGGTGATGCAAAATCACTTTTAAAATCTTTTAAACTTTTAAATAAACCATTATTGATAAATCTAAAAAGAGAATAAAGCTCAAATAGAGAGTTTTCTACAGGTGTACCACTTAATGCAAATTTATGAGTTGCTTCTAAAAGCATAACTGCTTTGCTTATTTTTGAGTCAATATTTTTAATATTTTGTGATTCATCTAAAATAATTGTATCAAACTTTATATCTTTTAGTTTATCTATATCATTTCTAGCGATTGCATAAGTTGTTAATATAATATTATGATTTGCTATTTTTTCTATATCTCTTTGTGAACTGTAATATAGGTAAAAAGATAGATTGGGATTAAACTTTTTTAATTCATTTTGCCAGTTTATTAATAAACTTTTTGGCATCACTATAAGTGATGGTGTGGAACACTTTGGATAAATATAAGATAGTAGAGTTATCGCTTGAACTGTTTTACCAAGCCCCATATCATCAGCTAAACAACCTCCAAAGTTATTATCATATAGATATTTTAACCATCTTACACCATCTTTTTGATATTCTCTTAAAGTTACATTTTCTAGTTTTGGTAAATCTTCACTTGTACTTTTAAGAGTATTAAATCCTTCATAAAACTTTCTGCTATTTTTGAAAATAGCTTGTTCTTTTTTGGAAATTAAATCTTCAATCTCAGGTAGATCAAAAAAAGACACTTTAATTTTATCATTTTCTTCTTTTTTAAATATTCTTGATAGTTTTGAGATATATGATTTATCAAGAATTGATTTTTCACCATTTTTAAGTGGAACATATGAGTGCTTTTTATATAAATTAATTAAATTAAATATATCAAAAACCTCTTCCCCAATACTAATAGTTACTTCATCTTTATCTAAATAATCTATTTTATTTTTAAATGAGATATTTAATTTTGGCTCTACCGTTGAGTATTTAAACTCTTGAAGTTTATCACTTCCAAATAGTTCACATTTAGAAACTATTGTGTGAAGATTGTTTAAAATAAATTCGCTTGCTATCTCTTTCTCGATAATAAATAATCCATCCTCTTCACTAAAAGATTCATCTTTTATAGTTCTTTTTATAGATGATAAATTTTTAAATATCATTGCATAAATTTCAAAAACTTCACTAAAGTCACATTCATAAATAGTAATTGTATTTTCTAGTTCGTTTATTAAAACAATTTTAGAAATATTAAAATCATTAAAAAATTGTGGACTTAATCTCCCTAATGTTGCAGATGTTCTTAAGATAAGTTCTTTATCAACTGTAATTTTTTCAAATATAACAGCAGGTTTAATTAGCTTTTTTTCATCTTTTTCTAAAATAGTATAGTTTTCATATTTTATATAAATATTTTCAAAATGTGTAACTAGTATAGTTAAAAACTCTTCTAATTTATCAAATTCTATTACGGTATCAAAGTTTTTAAGTTGATTAAAATTTTCACCAATATTATGTATCTGTTTAATTTGATTTTGGATTAAAACATAGTTTGAAGAGATAAATACAAATTTTTCATTTTGAACTGTTAAATATATTGTTATATTAGTATCTTTTATAATATTTAAATCAATATTATAAATATCATTTTGAAATATTAATTGTTCGTTTGATTCTAAAAATAGTTTATCACTTTGACGAAGTAGTTCTATAAGTCTAGGGTACTTATCTAAATAAACTTTACCACTGTCATCTTCCCACGAAATTTGAAAGAAACTATCCTCTTTAGATTGTTCCAAAAGTTGTAATATCTCTCTATCAAGCCCATTATAAACTCTAAAATCAACTGATAGAAGGGGTTTGTTATTTTTATCACAAACCTCTATATATGAGCCAATATCGTTAAATTTTAAAATATAACGAAAACCACTATTCTCTTTAGCACGAGTTAAAAAACTTTTTTCTTGTTTAAATATATCTAACATCAATTTTTCGTTTTTTAGTTAAAATTATTAGAAACATTTACAGATTCACCTATATAGATAATTGCAGGTGATAAACTTTTTAAATCGGTAAAAAACTCTTCATCTTGTTCATCTATTTCTCCAAGATAAGAGTTCATAATAGATGCATCAAAAGTTGTACCTTTACTTAAAATTGCTAATGGTACATTTTGAGGAAAGTTTTTAGATAATAGGTTTTTAACTATTTTTTTCAAATTATCTATACCATTGATGATTACTAAGCTTTCTCTTTTATGATAAGATGTAACTATCTCATCAAAAACTGAAATATTATCTCCAGTTATTGTTCTATATGAGTCATTAAACTTTCTATCAATAAGTGGTATCATAAAGCTCTCTGGAACACTAGTAGTTGAACTAACTCCTGATATAACAACAGGTTCAAATCCAGCTTCTTCAATAGCTTTTACCTCTTCATAGCCATTATCAAAAACAAATGGAGTACCACTTTTTAGTCTAACTACAACTTTACCACTTGTTGCATGTTTTATTAAAAGTTCATTTATATCTTCTTGTTTTTTACAATGCTTATCATCTCTGTTGCCAACATTTACTCGTAAAACATAAGTTTTACAAAATAAGAAACATTGTTCACTTACTAGCGAATCATAAAGTACTACATCAGCTTGTTTTAAAATAGACACAGCTTTTATAGTTAAAAGTTCAATATCACCTGGACCTGCACCTATTAAGTATACTTTAGTTTTCTTTTCTTCCATGTTT
>CBFDEF010000080.1:0-6892 GCA_965603755.1 uncultured Arcobacteraceae bacterium | reverse complement strand
ATGTTATTAAACATGCAAGGAGTAGATGATGCAAATTAATAGTAATATAAACTCTATGATTCAATTAGAAAAAAAATTAGAAGAGAGTGCTTCAGCATTAGCAAAATTAAATATATCAAATAACCAAGCAGGTGATAAACACGATAATAGTTTTACAAAAAAAGAGCCAATTATTCAAGAAGAGCCTTCAAATACAACTATAACAGATGAAGTTGTTAAACAAATAGAGATACCGATCGCATATAGCGTAAATGCAAATGTTATTTCAGTACAAAATACATTACATCAAACAGTTTTAGATATTAAAGCGTAACATTAATTAATATATGAAAATTGTAAGAACTATTGTAGATTTAAAAAATTATCTTAAAATAGATAATAAGACAGTTGGTTTTCATGGAAACCAAAGTATTGGTTTTATTCCAACAATGGGTGCTTTGCATGATGGACATATATCATTAATAAAAAAAGCAAAAGAGGAAAATGAAAAAGTTGTTGTCTCTATATTTGTAAATCCTACACAATTTTTAGAAGGTGAAGATTTAGATAAATACCCAAGAAAAGATGAAGCAGATAAAAAGATTTGTGAATTATGTGGTGTAGATTATCTTTTTATGCCTGATATTACTACAATGTATGAGAAAGATGAGCTAAGTATAAAAGCTCCAAAAACAAAAGGGTTTATACTTGAAGGATTTAAACGTCCAGGACATTTTGATGGTATGCTGCAAGTAGTTCTAAAGCTTCTAAATATAGTTAATCCTACAAATGCATATTTTGGAAAGAAAGATGCACAACAATTAAGTTTAATAACACAAATGGTTAAAAACTTATATATAGATACTAATATTATAGCTTGTGATATCATTAGAGAGCATGATGGATTAGCATATAGCAGTAGAAATGTTTATTTATCAAAAGAGCAAAGAGATTCAGCTCTGCATATATCAAAATCGTTAAAATTAGTAGCTAAGATGATTGGTTCACATGAGATGAATTGTAAAGTTTTAATTGACTCAACATACAAATACTTAGATAACCATAAAGATATAAGTATAGAATATATTGAGATTGTAAATAAAGATTTTAATAAAATTGAGACTATAGAGATACAAAATAGTATAATATTAATTGCAGTAAAAATTGGAACAACTCGACTTATCGATAATATTTGGATTTAATAGATACAAAATATCATATGAATAAAAACTTAAAAAAATTACTAATAAAAACAAAAAAATCAGTTTTTTCTCAACAGTTAGGAAACAATACCTCTAAATTTAAAGGTGAAGGTTATGATTTTGTTGAGCTTCGAGAATATGAAGATGGTGAAGATATAAGAAAAATAGACTGGGTTATTAGTGCAAAACAGCAAAAACCTTATGTAAAAGTTTTTCATACACAAAGAGAACTAAATATAAACATTGTCCCTATTTTAGGTGGTAGTATACACTTTGGTACAGTAAAATTAAAACAAGAGCTTATCACTGAGGTTTGTGCAATATTAGGCTACAGTTGCTCTGCACAAGCTGATAGCTACACTAGTTACATAGCAAATGAAAACCTATCTATATCTACAAAAAAAACAAAAAAATTGCTTGGTGTAGATATGATGTGTAAAAATATCTATGAATATAATTGTTTAAATAAAAAAGTTGATTACGAAGTGATTAAAAATAAACTCTATACAAATATAAAAGAAAAATCTATTATATTTATAATTGGTGATTTTTTTAATGCCAAAAATTTAAATCTAAAGATGTTAGCAAAAAAACATGAAGTTGTAGCTATTATTATAAGGGATAGATTTGAAGAGAAACCTTCTTCCATGGGAAATGTAAACTTTAAAGATCCAAGTACGAAGCAATCATTCAATGGAAATCTTAGTAATTCTTTAGTAAAAGAGTATGAAAAAAAAGTAAAAATAAATGATCATATATTATATGAAAACTTTAGAAAATCAGGGATTGTATTTACAAAAATATATACAGATGAAAACCCTATAATTAGTATGAAAAAACTATTTAAGTAATCCACTTCCAATTACATTATAAGATATATTATCTATCTTATCATCAAGTTTAACACCACCAATTGCACCTACCCGATGGGTAGATATTTTTGCTAAATAAGATATATTATTAGCCAATATATTTGAAACATCTTTTGTATTTGTTTGTCTGTATGCACCAAGTCCAATATAATCTATATCTAATTTATTTGTTTCTAATATCTCTAATTCATCATGAGTTGAGATACCTATAATTTTATTTGGATATTTTTTTCTTAAAAATTTAATTGCATTTATTGGTGATAATCTATATTTTGCACATAAAGATTCTAAATCCTCTTGCCCTAAATGTAATCCATCACAAAACTCCAATAAATCAAGTTTATCATTAATAATAATTGGGATATTTGTATGTTGTTTTAGATATAAGATATTATTTTTTTGAATATCTATTGAGTTTATTTTATCTCTATATTGAATATAAACTGTGTTGTGTTGTGAACATATCTCTAGATATTTAAAAAGTGAGATATCAAACTTTTCTAAAGTTTGATAATCACAAAGCGCATATACTTGAATTTGCAAGTTTATGCTACATTCTCTTTTGCGAATAGTTTTAATAGATCGTGTAAAGTTTGTTTCATAGTGTTTCTTTCAACAACCATATCTATACTTCCATGCTCTAGTAAGAATTCAGCTCTTTGAAATCCATCTGGTAAATCTTTCCCAATAGTTTGTTTAATAACTCTAGCCCCTGCAAAACCAATTAAAGCACCTGGTTCTGCCATAATAATATCGCCAAGAAATGCAAAAGAGGCACTTACTCCACCAAAAGTTGGATCAGTTAAAATTGAAATAAATGGTAATCCCATATTATCAAGTTTTCTAAGCGCTGCTGATGTTTTTGCCATTTGCATTAAAGAGAAAGTTGACTCTTGCATTCGAGCACCTCCAGAAGCACTTACAATAATAACACCATGCTTTTTTTCCATAGCTCTATTACAAGCTCTTACAATCTTTTCACCTTCAACAGAACCTAAGCTTCCACCCATAAATGAAAAGTCAAAAACCACAAGTTCTACTGGCATACCGCCAATTGTACATGAACCAGATACAATAGATGAAGTTTTACCTGTTTTATGTAAAGCTTCCTCTAATCTCTTTTGATAAGATTTACTATCAACAAACTGTAGTGGATCTGTAGGGTGAAGCTCACTATCAAACTCTACAAAAGTTCCTTTATCTGCAAGTAATTCAATTCTCTTTTTTGCACCAATTCTCATATGAAAGTTACATTTTGGACAAGTATGGTTTAAATTTTCAACCTCTTTAAAAAACATTAAAGATTCACAAGATGGACACTTTACCCAATGACTTTGATTCTCTATAAACTTCGGGTCATTTTTTTTCTTATCTTGTTTCTCTATAACTTCTGATTTTATCTTATTAAAAAATGATTTTAAATTTAAATCCATAAACTTTCCTTCTTTATATTATTAATTTATTTTATCTTAATTCTTGAAATTTTTCAAGTTGATCTAATTGTTCCCATGGATAATCAGGCTGTCCAACTTGTCCTCGTGCTGCTACATCTGCATATAGAAATGTAGTTTCACTTGGCTTATCAAGAGCAAATTTCTTTGTAATCCAATTTGGTGTTAATGCAAAATTTTCTTCAACAAATGTTGATAACTCATCATCATTTTTTGCAGTATATGTTCCATAAGTATCAACAGCAACAGATGTTGGTTTTGCTACTCCAATTGCATAAGAAAGTTGAACTACACATTTTGTAGCTAAACCAGCAGCTACTATATGTTTTGCTATATATCTAGCTGCATAAAGTCCACTTCTGTCAACTTTAGTGTAATCTTTTGAAGACTGAGCTCCACCACCTATTGGTGAATATCCACCAAAACTATCAACAATTAGTTTTCTTCCAGTTAATCCACTATCGTGTAATGAACTATGAGATACATATTTTCCAGTTGGATTAATATGTACTATACAATTATCTTTGTCATATAAATCAGCTGGTAGTCCAGTCTCATCAATTAATTTTTGAATTAAAGTTCTAACAGTTGTAATATCCATGCTAGAAACACAAGGAGCTGAAACTACTATTGTGTTTATATGTTGTGGTTGTGATCTCTCAAAATTTTCTTTACATACATAATCCATAGTAACTTGAGTTTTAATGTCCACACCTAATTCATTTGGATTTTCTAAAGCATATTTATATACTTTTTCCATAAGCATTCTAGCGTACGTTAAAGCCGATGGCATATAGTTTTCAGTTTCGCAATCTGCGTAACCAAACATAATACCTTGATCTCCAGCACCAGTTTCCCCATCTTCTTGATCAACACCTTGGTTGATATCAGGAGATTGTCTATTTAGCAAAACTTGAACATCTACATCTTCTGGGTGTAAACACTCTTGTTTTGTAAAATATGGGTTTCCGTTATAACCAATCTTTGCTAGGGCGTCATGAACTATTTGTTGGTATTCTTCTGTTGTAACTTGTGTGTGCGTTGTAACTTCTCCACCAATAACTACATGCTTTCCAGCAACAAATACTTCACTAGCAACTCTAGATTTAGGGTCTCCAATAATTAACTTGTCAACTATTGTATCAGCTATAATATCTGCACATTTATCTGGGTGTCCTGGGCTTACTACTTCTGAAGTAAATAAGTAATGTTGTTTGTTTTCCATTTTTGTTTTCCATTCTTTTGTTTTCCAACAAACTGAAGTTCAATAAACCTTCAAAAAGGTTTTGTTTATAATTGCTATGCAATAATAAACGAAACTTCACTTCGTATCGTTTTCCATTCTTTTGTTGTCCATCTTTGTTTTCCATCATTTAAGATTTGAAAATAAAAATTTTAATTTAAGTATGAACTGATTATATGTTCTATAAAAAGTACTATATTTTATCAAAAAAGTACTATAAATTAGCTTGATGGCTAAATAGTACTTTTATTTTTTAAGGTTTTCTCTATTCTACTGTAACACTTTTTCTAAAGAAAAGTTTTCCCTATTCCACGGTCACACTTTTTGCTAAGTTTCTTGGCATATCTACATCATTCCCAAGTCGAATTGATATCTCCATAGATAAAAGCTGTACTACAACTAACATCTCAAAAAATTCTAACATATAGTGTGTGGTTTCTTTAGTTTTTATAAAGTCATCTGATAAGTCAAAATCAAGTGGACTAATAGCACAAATAGTACTATCTCTTGCACTTAATTCCTCTACATTTGACTTTATTTTATCATAAAGCAAATTTTTTGGCATAAGGGCTATTGTAAATAGTTCAGGATCAGCTAAAGCTATTGGTCCATGCTTCATCTCTCCTGCAGGATAACCCTCTGCATGTAAATAACTTATCTCTTTAAGTTTTAATGCACCCTCTAAAGCTAGAGGGAAAAACACATCTCTACCTATAAAGAAAAAACCATGACCATGAAGATATCTTTTTGATAATCTTTTACATTTTTCATGTAGTTTATCTTCAACAATTAAAGAGTTTGATACCTCTCTTAAAGTATAAATCTCATCATTTAATTTTTCTTGCGATATAACATTTTTATGTTTTGCAAAATATAGTGACATCATCCAAAGTACAACTGCCTGAGTTGAAAATGCTTTTGTACTAGCAACCCCTTTTTCAATCCCAGCACGAGTTAAAATAGTAGCATCAGCAACCCTTGTCATAGAACTATTATCAACATTACAAACAACAATAGATTTTAAACCACCATTTTTTGCCATCTTTAAAGCCTCAAGTGTATCTGCTGTTTCTCCACTTTGAGAGATAACTATAAAAAGTGTATCTTTGCTTAACAATGGTTCTTTATATCTGAATTCACTTGCTATCTCTACTGTACATCTAACTTTTGCTAATCTTTCAAAAAGATAACTAGCAGCTAATCCAGCATGATAACTAGTACCACAAGCACAAATTTTAATCTCATTTATACCATCAATAATACTTGCATCTACCTCATCAAACAAAATCTCCTCATCAACAATTCTTCCTATCATTGAATCTGTTACTACATCACTTTGCTCATATATCTCTTTTTCCATAAAGAATCTATAGCCATCTTTTTGAGCATATTGTTTACTGTTAGACAATGTTGTCCATGATACCTCACCATTAAACTCCAAACCATCAAGTGATGCTATACCCCAAACTCCATCTTCTAAATATACAACATCTTTAGCCAAGCCGATTAATGGAGCATCAGAACTTGCAAATAATATCTCACCAGCTTCATTCCCTTTAGCAATAGCCATTGGAGACCCATGCTTCATAAAAAATATTTTATTAGGTTCACTTTTTGTAATAAGTAAAATAGAGTATGCACCATCTAATCTTGATATTGTTAATTCAAAAGATTTTTTAGCATCGTTGTTTTGATTGAAATAGTATTCAAATAGGTGAACTATAACCTCTGTATCTGTTTGAGATACAAACTTATGTCCATGTAAGATAAGCTCGTCTTTTAGCTCTTTATAGTTTTCTATAATTCCATTGTGTACAACATAAGAGTATTCACCCATATGTGGATGTGCATTTAGTTCTGTTGGTTTTCCATGTGTTGCCCATCTTGTATGACCAATACCGATATTATTTAAATCCTCTTTTGAAGCTTTTTTATTACTATCTACTTTCTCTTGAAGATTTTTTATTTTTCCTACCGCTTTAAATAGTTCAAATTTGTCATTTTCAAGTATAGCAATACCAGCACTATCATAACCTCTATACTCTAACTCTTTTAAACCATCTAATAAAATTTTACTTGTACTTTGCTTACCTAAATATCCAACAATTCCACACATATGATATACTACCTCTTACTAAAAATTTT
>CBFDEF010000079.1:0-6922 GCA_965603755.1 uncultured Arcobacteraceae bacterium | reverse complement strand
CCAATATCATATGAAAATATGTTTACTATTATGAATGAGATTGTTAAAAAATTTAAGTTATAGTACAATTAAGTTATAAGGACTTGAGTTATGCAAGAAAAATTATTAAAATTAAAAGAGATTACAAAAAGTTTAACTGTTTTATATGTCGAAGATGAACAAGATTTAAGACACAGTGTATATGAATATTTAAAAAAGTTATTTAAAAAAGTAGATAGTGCAGTTGATGGTGAAGAAGGTCTACAAAAATACAAAGAGGGACAATATGATGTAGTAATAACAGATATAGAGATGCCAAATATGAATGGTCTTGATATGTCTGAAAAGATAAAAGAGATCAATAATACACAAGAGATTATTATTATGTCTGCATACACAAATACGAGTTATTTTACAGAATCAATAAAAATAGGGATAAGTGGATATATAATTAAACCAATGGATTATGTTCAAATGAATGAAATTTTATATAAAACTGTATTGAATATCCAGGAGCACCAAAAAGTTATAGATTATGAAAACTATTTAGAACAAAGGGTAAGCCAAGAGATTGAAAAAAATAAGATTAATGAAAAAATGATCTTAGAACAATCAAAAATGGCAGCTATGGGGGAGATGTTAGAATCTATAGCACATCAATGGAGACAACCTTTATCTGTTATAACTACAGCTGCTAGTGGTATGAAGATGCAAAAAGATTATGATATGTTAAGTGATGATGGATTTAATGAGTCTACAAATTCTATAGTTTCTGCAGCAATGCACCTATCAAGTACAATTGATGATTTTAGAGATTTCTTTAAACCAAATAAGAAAAAAGAGTTATATAAAATCTCAGATAGTTTTACAAGAGCGAAAGAACTTTTAAGTTCAAAGTTTAAAAATAGAGATATTGAAACTATTGAAAATTTTGATGATAGCAAAATATATGGATTGGTAAATGAATTTGTTCAAGTGTTTATGAATATTTTAAATAATGCAAAAGATGCGCTAGAAGAGATTAAAGATGGTAGAAGATTAATTTTTATTGAGATATATACAAAAGATGATTTTATAAATATAGATATCAAAGATAATGCAGGTGGAGTACCCGAAAGTGTAATAGATAAAATATTTGAATCTCATTTTACAACAAAAGAAGATAAGGATGGTACAGGGATTGGGTTATATATGACTAAACAAATTGTTGTTGAACATTTAAATGGAAAAATAGGTGTATCTAATGTTGAGTATACCTATGAGGATGAAAAATATAAAGGTGCGTCGTTTAATATAGTTTTACCAATAGATCAAGCATAGCTAAGATATTAGGAGCATTAAGATGAAAAAAGTAAAATTTAATATAACTATCATATTATTTTTTCTTTTTGTATCAGTTTTTGTAATATTGGTAGCTAGTCAATTATTGCAAGATAAGGTAAAGTTGCTAAAAGATGAAAAATATTTTTCTATTGCAAAAGAGATAAAAAATCAAACCAAGATATTAATAGATGAAAAAAGTAATGCAACACTAACTATTGGGATGTCACTAGCTTTAGATAAAAGTATAATAGAAGCTTTAAAAAGTGGGATACCATCTTCAATAAAACTAAAAGAGTTTTCTTCTTCATTAAGAAAAAATAGTGATTTTAAAAATGTATGGTTTCAAATAATAGCAAAAGATGGAAAAAGTTTTTATAGAAGTTGGATAGATAAAAAAGGTGATAGTGTATTAAGTGCAAGAGTAGAAGTGGTTAAAATTTTAAAAAAACCAGAAATTATGTCTATAGTAAGTGTAGGTAAATTTGATATGACATTTAAATCAATGGTACCTATCTATGACAATGGAGAATTGTTAGGTATATTTGAAGTTATTACGCATTTTAATTCAATCTCTAAAAATCTTAAAAATAAAGATATAAATTCAGTAATATTAGTTGACAAAAAATATAAAAAACAACTTATAAAACCATTTACAAAGCTATTTGTTGAAGATTATTATATAGCAAATTTAGATGCTGATTCTATCTATATAAATCAAATAAAACAAAAAGGTGTTAAAGAATTATTAACTTATAATACTTATTATGAAGATAAGGTCAATAATAATTTAATAACAATTTATAAATTACCAGATATAAATAGCAATCCAATGGGATATTTTGTACTTTTTAAAAAAATTAGTGATATAGATATGTCTGATGTTCAAATTGTAATAGATAAAATCATTTTCTTAATTGTTTTTGTAATTATAGCGATCTCTATTGCACTTTATTATTTTTCAAATAAAAAAATTGTGGATGAAATTTCATCCCAAAATATTCGTATGAAAAAGTTAAACGATGATTTATTAAAAACATTGAAAGAGCAAAAAAAATTAGAGAAACAAAAGAACGAACAACAACATATGTTATTTCAACAATCAAAAATGGCATCAATGGGGGAGATGATAGGAAATATTGCACATCAATGGAGACAGCCAATTGCAATTATTTCAATGTGGTCAAATAATATAATTGCAGATATAGATATGGATGAGGTAGAAAATAATAGTTTAAAAAATTATGCAAATAATATAAATAAGCAAACAAATCATTTATCACAAACTATAGATGACTTTAGAAACTTTTTTACTCCAAATAAAACTGAAACAACATTTATAGCCAAAAATGTAATAGATAAAACAATGAACCTATTATCTGCATCATTAAAAACACATGAAATAGAAGTTATTGAAAATATTGAAGATATTGAGATAACATTATTAGAAAATGAGTTGATGCAAGTTATTTTAAATATTATTAAAAATGCAAAAGATATTTTAGTAACACTATCTTCTGATTCAAAAAGATTTATTTTTATAAATATTTATAAAAAAGAAAATAGTGTTATTATTGAGATAAAAGATAATGGTGGTGGGATACCAAAGAAGATAATAAATAAGATATTTGAACCATATTTTACAACAAAACATAAGTCTCAAGGTACTGGAATAGGGTTGTATATGGCTGAAGCAATTGTAAAAAAACATTTAGTAGGAAAAATATTTGCAGAAAATGTTGAATATAAATATAATGGTGAAAAATATAATGGTGCTCAATTTACAATTGATTTACCAATAATAAAGAAGGATTTATCATGAAAAAATATTTATTAGTTATATCAACAATTTTATTAGTATTAACTGGATGTGGTGATAAAGAGAGTCCGGAGTATGCACCCACTTATTCTAATGATATACCAAATATAAAAAAGGTTTATATTTTTGGTGTACATCCACTACATAATCCAAAACGACTTTTTGAAGTATATCAACCACTAATAGACTATATTAATAGTAATCTTACTAATGTATATTTGAAACTTGAAGCATCTAGAAATTATGCTGCTTATGATGAGAAGCTTTTTTCAGGATATTTTGATTTCTCTTTACCTAATCCTTATCAAACTGTTAAATCTTTAGAGCACGGTTATAAAGTATTTGGTAAAATGGGTGATGATGAAAATTTTAGAGGAATCATTTTAGTAAGAAAAGATAGTAATATTGATGAAGTAAAAGATTTAAAAGGGAAAACAGTAAGTTATCCAGCTCCAACAGCACTTGCTGCTACTATGATGCCACAATGGTATCTATATAAAAATGGAATTAATATAAATAAGGATATTAAAAATAATTATGTTGGTTCTCAAGAGTCAAGTATAATGAATGTATATTTAAAAAAATCTATTGCAGCTGCTACTTGGCCTCCACCTTGGAGAGCATTTATAAAGCAGAGACCAGATGTTGCTAAAGAGGTTGAGATAAAATGGGAAACAACCAGCTTACCAAATAATGGATTAGTTGTAAAAATAGGGACACCACAAGATGTCATAGATAAAGTGTCAAAAATATTATTTGGGCTTCATAATTCAAAAAAAGGTATAGAGATCCTTAAACCAATGGAGTTGAGTCGCTTTGAAAAAGCTGATGAAAGTAGATATGCACCAGTAGTAGAGTTTTTAATTAAATTTGAAAAAGAAGTAAGAGATATTAGAGGTAAAAAATAATGAAAAGATTAAAGGACTTTTTTACAAAATCAATTAAAAGAAAAATAATAATATTATTTGTTTTAACAAATACTTTATTAATGAGTTTATTTATCTCTCAACTTACAGATAAACAAAAAGAGTTTTTACATAATCAGAGCTTATCACAAGCTATAAGTTTAACAACAACATTATCTAAAAATTCTGTTTCATGGGTATTATCAAATGATATTATTGGTATGGAGGAGATTATTGAATCTATAAAAAGTTATCCAGATTTAAAGTATGCAATGATTTTAGATAATATTGGAAAAGTTTTATCACATACGAATATGGAATACAATGGTAAATATATATCAGATAAAACTAGTTTACAAATATTAAATCATGAAGCTAAAATCTTAATTTTAAAAAATAATTCAAATATTATTGATATTGCAATGCCAATTTTAAGAAACAATCAGCATATTGGATGGGTAAGAATAGCACTTGGACAAGAACTAAATAATGAATCGTTGCAATCTATAAGTCAGCAAGGTTTAGGTTATATTTTTATTGCAATTTTAATTAGTGTATTTTTTGCATATATCTTGGCTACTGGTTTAACAAATGGTTTAAATAATTTGATATTTATTGCAAAACAAACTACTACAGGTAGAAAATCACTTAGAGCAGATGTAAAGGGAAATGATGAAATAAGTATGTTGTCTTTAGATATCAATAAGATGTTAGATAAAATTGAAGAGGAGGGGGATAAACTTTATATTGCAAATGAAAAGTTAGCTGAAGATGTCGAAGAGCTTGAATTAATGGATAGTAAACTTACAAAACTAAATATAGATTTAGAAAATAAAGTATCACAAAAAACAGAAGAGTTAGTGAACTTTAATTTAACACTTAAAGATAAGATTAAAGAGGAGGTGATTAAAAACCGACTTAAAGATAATATGTTGTATCAACAATCAAAAATGGCATCAATGGGTGAGATGATTGGTAATATTGCTCATCAATGGAGACAACCTATCTCAATTATTGCAATGTGGGCTAATAATATTGTTGCTGATGTTGATATGGATGAGATAGAGAAAGAAAGTTTAAGAAAATATGCAAATAATATTACAAAACAGACACAAGAGTTATCACAAACAATTGAAGATTTTAGAAACTTTTTTATCCCAAATAAAGTAAAAGTAGAATTTACAATAAAAAGTACTATTGATAAAACAATGAGTCTTTTATCTGCTTCATTTAAAACACAAAATATTGAGGTTATTGAAAATATAGAGGATATTAAAATTGTGGCTTTAGAAAATGAACTAACCCAAGCTATTTTAAATATAATGAAAAATTCAAAAGATGCAATTGTTAATCTCCCTAAAAATATGAGAAGATTAATATTTATAAATATATACAAAGAGAATTACAATTATGTAATTGAGATTAAAGATAATGGTGGTGGAATTCCAGTTGAGATTAAAGATAAAATATTTGAACCATACTTTACTACAAAACATAAATCACAAGGTACAGGGATAGGACTTTATATGACAAACACAATTATAACTAAACATTTAAAAGGTAATATTTTAGTTGATAATGAAGAATATGAGTATGATGGTGTTACTTATACTGGAGTAAAGTTTAAATTAGTATTACCTATGAATTGACAATATTGATAGATTAAGCTATAAGTTGTTTGTATTTTAAATATAAGGGTTATATAAGAAAATGTCAAATATTCAAAAGCATGAGATGGATTCAAATTCAAATCATAAAAAAAATGTCTTACACGGTTTTTTTCTATCTATTAGTACAACTATTGCTGAACCACATACTATTTTACCACTTATTATTAGTCACTTTGGTGGTGGTTCAATTTTAATAGGATTTTTTTCATCATTATTAAGAGGTGGAGCAATCATTGTTCAGCTTTATGCTGCTTTTCATGCACAAAGTTATCCATATATGCTAAAGTATCTTCGTCGTGTATTTATTATTAGATTTTTGTCTTGGTTTTTAATAGGTGTTGCTTTATATATCTTTGGTGATGATTATCCAAATGCTTCATTATTTAGTATAGGTATTGGACTTTTTATATTCTCTTTTTCTGCTGGATTTGGAGCTATTTATTTTAAAGAGATAACAGCGAAGATATTTACTCATAAATTTCGTGGAAAAACAATGGCAGTTCGGCAGTTTTTTTCTGCATTTGCTGCAATAATTAGTGGAGCAGGGACGGGATATATTATTTCATCTTTTGAAGCACCATTAAGTTATGCTGTTTTATTTATGGTTAGTGCATTTTTAATGGCTATTGGACTATTTGCTTTTGGTACTGTAAGTGAACCAATTAAAAAGAATGTAACAAAAAAAGAAAAATCGTTTAAACTGTTTTTGCAAAATGCTCTAATAACATTAAAAGGTGATAAAAACCTCCAGATACAAGTGACAACATTTTTATTTGCTTATTCATATTTATTTGCTTTACCATTTATAATAATAGATGCAAATACAAAAATAGATATAGATGGTACAACAATTGGACTTTTAATTACAGCTCAAATGGTTGGAGCCATGCTTAGTAATTTTGCATGGGGAAAACTAAGTGGAAATGGACATAATAAATTAATAGCCAATATAACAATAAGTATGACAATACTTGCTATAACATTGGCATTTTTTGCCTCAAATCTAATTCTTTATATGATTATATTTTTTATTGTTGGTGCATCAATAGATGGAAATCGAATAGCATCTGGAAACTTGATACTTATTTTAGCACCAGAAGAAAAACGCCCAGTTTATAGTGCATTACAGACAAATATAACATCATTTGGGATGTTTTTCTCACTACTTGGAGGAGTTCTTTTACACTTTACAAGTTTTACTACATTGTATATATTTACTCTTATTTGTT
>CBFDEF010000078.1:0-7391 GCA_965603755.1 uncultured Arcobacteraceae bacterium | reverse complement strand
CTAGAGTGGGATATACGACTTACTAATCCATCTTTACAAAATAATAATCAAAGGGTAGAAAAAATAAAATCTATGTTTGAAAAAGTTTTTAAAACTTGTGAACAAACCCTAGAATCAAAAAATATTTATGATTTTTCATTAAAAAGTTTAGATAAAGTTCAACTGCATCTTGGTCGCCCAGCGCTGTTTTTTGGAGCAGAATTTAACGGTCTATTTTCAGCACAAGTTGTACCAAATGATGAGATTGTTTCTAAAGAGGAGGGTAAAAAAATATTTGCCTTTAGTGATGAGATACTTCAAGGTCAAAGAGCAAAACCATTTTTAGCTTTAACTAAAGAGATATTAGGACAAGAGTTACTTACAAAAGATAGAGAGTTTTTATTTAACGAAACTGCATCTTGGCATAAAGTATATGACATAACAACTATTGGTCATGAGTTTGGGCATATTTTATGGTGTGATGAAGAGACTGAAACTCTTATGAATAAAACTGCTAACTTTAAAAATATAGAAGAGTTTAAAGCAACTACAGGTGGTCTTGTATCATTTTTTATGGATGAAAATAGTGATGAGAAAGAGCTTGAAGAGTTTGTTTTAACAGATACTATAAAAAGAGCAATAGGACTAATAGGATGGATGGAAGTTGATGAAGTTCAACCATATTATTGTGAGGGTATGATTCATCTTTATGGATTATTTGAATCAAAAGTTCTTATATGGGATGAGGATACTAATAGTTTAACAATCTCTAGAGATAAACAAACTATGGAAACTCTTAAATCTTGGTATATCAAAACGTATAGCTCTTTAGCTCTACACTATCTAAACAAAAAAGATGCTACTTTATTTTTAGAACAATATGCTATTAAAAAAGAGAAATACTATACATCAACAAATTCAAATATTGATAATTTTATTCAATACTACTTTAAAAGATATAAAGAGATTGGTCAAGAGTTAGATACAAGTGATAAAAAAGAGAATTATATAAAATAATTTTCTTTTTATTATTTAATTAGTTTTATGCCCCTATTTTGCACAACTAATTAATAGCTTTTCTACCCTATTTCTTCCATTCTTTTTAGCTAAATATAGAGCCTTATCAACCTTCTCAAATAATGTACTTTTTGTTTCATATTCACCTAATTGACCAACACCGAAACTAGCTGTCATTTTTCCAATATCTGTAAAGTTATTATTTTTAATTATTTTTCTTAATTTATCTGCAAATTGAAAAGCACCATCTACATTTGTACCAGGTAAAATTATAACAAACTCCTCTCCACCCCATCTTGCAAGAATATCACTTGTTTTAATATTTTCAGATATTAAAGATGCTAACTCTTTTAAAACTGTATCTCCAGCTTGATGACCATAAGTATCATTGATAACCTTAAAATAATCAATATCAAAAAGTAATATACTTAAATCTTTGCCATTTGCTGATACTCGTAGTATCTCTTCATCCATAATCTCTTCAAATTTCATACGATTGTATATACCAGTAAGAGAATCAATAGTAGCTTTTTTTTCTAAAGAAGTGGTCATAGAATGTAACTCATCAACCTTGTTTTTCATCATTTTATTGATATTTCCTAATTGCTCTTTTGTATCTTCAAAATCTGTAATATCATGTCTTAATGCGATATATTCAACAATATCACCATCTAGGTCAAGTATAGGTATAACTGTAGAATCAACTACATATTTTCTACCATCTTTTTTCATATTTGTAATAATACCCTGCCACGGTTTTTTTGCTTTGATTGTGTCCCATAGATTTTTAAAAGCTTCACTATCCATACTAGGATGTCTAATTATATTATGTGCCTGACCTATAAGCTCGTGTTTTTTATATCCTGATATCTCACAAAACTTATCATTTACATATGTAATAATACCTTTTGGATTTGTTTTAGAAACAATTGAACTAATATCCACGGCTCTTTTATATTCATTTAGTAAATTAGAAGATTCGCTTTGAAAATTTATCTCATTGTGATTTATTTGCTGATATGTTGATGCAAGTTCTGTAGATATATTAAGTGTTATTTGTTCTAAGTCTAATTGTAAAGAATATGCTAGATACATATTTTGATATAAAATAAACTCGATACTAGACTTTAGTCTAGCTATTATTACAAATAATTCAATTTCTGATACATTGTATTTTTTTAATAGCTGTAAAAAAGTCACTTTAACTTGACACTCTGATATTGTTAAATCCCACTGTAAAACACTTACAAAACAATCACAAAATTTATTAAATATTTCTTCATTTTTATCCACATATGGTAAAGAGTGTTTATGAAAAATATTTTGAATATTTTCATCATCAAGCCATCTTTTTACAATATCATTTCTATTTACTCTTAAAAAATAAGAAAACTCTTTTACATCTAATATATCTTTCATCTAATTATCCTCTTATTTAATTATAAATTTTATTTTCTATATCGATATTTTCTTTTGGTTCACCAATATAATAACCTTGTGCATAGTCTATACCAATAGCTTTTGTTTTTTCATAAATTGCTTTACTTGATACAAACTCAGCAACAGTTTTTACATCTATTTTATGTGCAAAGTCAATTATTGTTTTTGTAACCATTTGAGATTTTTTGTCTTTATCTATATTTTTAATCATACTTGCATCTATTTTTAAATAATCAAAATCTAAACTCATAAGATATTCAAAGTTAGAATATCCTGTTCCAAAATCATCAATTGAGATTGAAACTCCATATTTTTTTACTTTTTTGATAAAGAGTTTTATCTCATCAAAATTTTCTATACCCTCAGATTCTAGTATCTCAAATGTTATATTATGAGCAAAATTACCATCTTTTAACTCTTTAATGATAAATTCTACAATACTTTCGTTTGTCATGTCATCTTTTGTAAGATTTATAGATAATTTTACATTGTTCTGTTTTGAGAAAATAAATGATTTTTCAAGCATTATTTTTGTCAATTTAAAATATAACTTATTCTCTTTTGCAATATCAAGAAAATGAATTGGTGCTATAAAATCATTATCTGATTCTTTTATTCTCATTAGTGCTTCATATTTTACAGTTTTATCAGTTTTATGGTCAACAATTGCTTGAAAAATAGGAACTATTTTATCGTTCTCAATTGCTGATGTAATTCTATCAACCCATTTAATTCTATTTTCATACTCTTTTAAAGTTATCATATCTTCGTTATAGGTTAAGCATTGTTTTTTTCCTTTTTTTGCTAACTTTAGTGCCATATCCGCATTTGGTAATAGTAGCGTTGAACCATGAGATATACCTACAGTTAAATTTATTATTATACATTTATCCTTAAATAATTCATAATTATATGAACTAAGATTAGATATGATAAAAGATGCTACATTTTCAAACTCTTTTAAATCAACATCTCCATATGAAACTACACCAAATTCATCTGCATGCATCTTGTAAATTTCAAAACTTGACGGTAAAAGTTCTGTAAGCTTTTCTTTAAATATTAATAATATTTTATCACCTACTTCATCACCATATAAATTATTTATTTGTTGAAATTTATCTAAATTAATAATCATAAATAAAATCTCTTTATGCTCTTCTAAATCTTCAAGTAGTGCTTTTCTATTTCTCAACTTTGTTAAATCATCATAATAAAACTGATACTCAATAGAATCTAACATCTCATTAAACATAGTTTGCATAGATTGTATTTCATTGATGTCTCCATCTATTTTCACTCTTTGAGTTATATCTGAACTTTTTTTAATTTTATTTGCTGTTGCTATAAAACTCTCAATTGGTTTTATTAAATACTTATTGAAATTTATAAAAAGTAGCACAATAATCAAAATAGAAAAGCTAACTATAAATAGTAAAAATATATTTATAATATCATTTAATGATATTTTTAATTCAGTTATAGGATAGTTCACATTTATAACACCAAGGACATCTCCTTCTATAACATTTGTATGGCATGTTTGACATTTGTTATTTGCAACTATAGGAAAGAAATATCTTATCTCATCAGTATTAACTATATCTATTGTTTCTGTACCATTAAAAGCTTTTTTAACATTTAAATTTGATTCTCTAACCTCTTTATCTTTTTGAATATCTCCATATAAAAAAGCAACATTTTCACCTCTATATATAGAAATCTCCAATTTATCATCAACTTTATTTAATCTGTCTATTATCTCTTGAATATCATCCTTATTCCAACCTTTTTGCATGGCTGAATACATCGCTTCAAAAACTAATCTACTAGTTTTTTTAGCATCAATTTTAGCAAGATTTACTATAACTTCATCTTTTATATATTCACTATAAATAAAAGATACACCAAGCGTAATTAGTAGTATTGATAATACAATTTTAATTGTTATTTTATTGTAGGATGTACTCTTGTTTGTCATAGAAATCACCTTATAGATTTGATTTAACTATTTTTACTAATAAATACTTAATATAAACTTTTTTAAACATAGATAAGATGTATTTATAATATTAATCAATATTGAATATTATATACGTATTGTATTGTACATTTATTATACAACTATTACTATATTTATTAAATATTTTATAGTACAATTATAGAAATAACTTTAGAAAAGAGGTAATAATGTTACATAATGAAAAAGTTTACAAAAATATAATGTTTTTATATGCTTTTATTCTAATATCACTTTTTTGTATAATTTATTATTTGTATTATATAAATATAAACTTACAATTAGACTTAAAAATACTAACAAAAGATAGATTTTATTCATATTATCAATTTGAAACTTTTCTTCTGATTTTTTTTGCCCTTGCAACCTTGTTATTGTCTCAATATTTTCAAACACAGATTATTAAATCAAAAGCATTGAGAACACAATCAAGAACTGAATTAGAAATTATAAATACTCTATATAAAGAGTTACAATCATTTCATACAGTTAAAGAGGTATCAAATAATGCTTTAGATTTTTTACTTGAACAATTTGGTGCAAGCAAAGGCAAACTGTATATTGTTGACTACCAAAATGAGCAGTTATACCTATCAGGTGTTTCAAATATGAAAATAAGAGATGAGGAGCAAGTTTTAGAGATATATCGTGGAACAATGGGAGAAGTTGTTGCATTTCAAAAAGTAAAATATATTAAAACTAAATCATATTATAAAGTATTAGTACCAATAATTAACAATAATAAAACAATTGCAACAATAATTTTATATTTAGATAGAGTTGATGATGATTTTGTAATTTCGCAATTTCACAATACATTGATAAAAATCATCTCAGATTTTTTACAAAAAGAATTAAATAATGAACAAAATCGTAAATACTTTGATTTAATTGACAACTACGTAATAATTTCGAATACTAATAAGGATGGTATTATTAATTATTCTAGTAAAGCATTTGAAAATATTTTAGGTTACGAAAAAAATGAGTTGATAGGAAAATCACATAATATCATAAGATCCCCTAGAATAAAAAATGAACTATTTAGCACAATGTGGAAAAATATTTCTAGTGGTAAAATATGGCATAGTGAAATTGAAAATATAAAAAAAGACAAAACAAACTGTTGGTTAAAAACAACCATACAACCTGACTTTGATTACTATGGAAATATCGTTGGTTATACGGCGGTTAGAGTTGATATAACTGATAAAAAAATTATTGAGAAGATATCAATAACAGATGCAATGACAAATATATACAACAGAAGATACTTTGATAAAATATTTCCAAAAAGGATAAATCTAGCAAAAAGATTAGATAAAAAACTAGCTTTTTGTATGATGGATATTGACCACTTCAAACAATATAATGATACCTATGGTCATCAAGATGGTGATACCACATTAATAAAAGTGGCATATGCTTTAAAAGAATCACTAAAAAGGGAAGATGATTTTGTATTTAGACTTGGAGGAGAAGAGTTTGGTATGTTATATTTTGTTGATAACAAAGACGATGCCTTTAATATTGCGGAAAATACAAGAAAAGCCATAGAAGATATAAAAATTCCACATGAAAAAAATAGTGCATCACCTTATGTAACTGTATCTATGGGATTATATATTTTTAATCAAGACAAAATATTACCAAAAGAGATATATTTAGCAGCAGATAAGCTTTTATATAAATCAAAACAAAATGGTAGAAATCAAATAAAAATAAATACAATAAAGGACAAATAATCATGATACAAAGATTAATAGATAACAATAAAATAAAAATATTCTTTCAACCAATAGTTTCAATAAAAGATAAAAGAATATTCTCTTTTGAGGCACTAACAAGAGCATATGATGAAAATGATGAGATTATCTCTCCTATGTATCTATTCGAACAAGCAAGAAAAGAAAACTTATCAAATATGTTAGATAGTTATGTTAGGGAATTGGCAATTGTAAAATTCAAAGATTATTATAATAAAGATAAAAATATACTACTATTTTTAAATTTTGAATCATCAATTATTGATAATGATGAAACTGATAACTTTATAGATGCTGTATCAAATAATAATATTAACCCATCAAATATTGTTATTGAGATAAAAGAGGATAGTGTTAAAGATAACCTTTCGTTGATAAAATTTGTTAAAAAATATAAAGAGCTTGGATTTATTATCGCAATCGATGATTTTGGTACTGGGTATTCTAGTTTTGATAGATTATCATTGATTAAACCTGATATTGTAAAGGTTGACAGGTCTATCATATATGATATAGATAAAAATTTTATACATTCTGAAATTTTAAAAGCTATTTCTAATATGTGCCATAAAATTGGAGCAATAGTATTAGCAGAAGGAGTAGAGAGTAAAGAGGAGATATTAAATTGTTTAAAAAAAGATATTGATATCTATCAAGGTTTTTATTTTTCTAAGGCAAAAGATGATATTAATAATAATAAACAAAAAGAGATATTATCATTCGTAAATAATATTGGAAATGAATATAAAGAAATAGTAAAAAAACATATGCATAAAAAACAATCACTTTTGGAAAATTCAAAAAAATTATCAAAACAAGTTTTATCAGTATTAAAACCAGATAACATTGAATATAAAAATGAGATTGAAAAATTAATTTTAAATAATAAAAAACTTGAAGCGATATATATAATTGACTATACAACTGGTTTACAAATTGGAAAAACAATAATACAAGCAGAAGAAAAAGTACTTTTTAATCCAACTAATCATGGTGATGATCATAGTTTAAAGGAGTATTACTTTATTGCAAAAGAATCATTAAGAGGAGATTATTTAAGTTGTAAATATATCTCAAAGGCAAGTGGTAACATGTGTAGAACTTATTCATCAAAAATAAAAGATGAAAATAACAACTACATTGTATGTATCGATATTACAATATAAAAA
>CBFDEF010000077.1:0-7515 GCA_965603755.1 uncultured Arcobacteraceae bacterium | reverse complement strand
AATATGGCAGAAGTTAATTATGAAGGTAAATGGAAAAATGGTGTTCTTATCTTTGTAGAAACTGCAACAGAGAATACAGCAAGAACAGTTGCAAATATAAAAACATTGTTTAATAAAGGTGGAGGTTCTTTGGTTCCTACTGGTTCTTTAGAATTCCATTTTGACAGAAAAGCGATATTTGAGATGAAAACTCCTGATATAGATATGGATGAGTTGGAGATGGAGCTTATTGATGCAGGTCTTGAAGAGATAAAAGTAGAAGATGATGAAAATATTTCAATAATTGCTGATTATACTGATTTTGGGAATATCTCTAATAAACTTCATGAGATGGAACTAGAGTATGAAAAAGGTACATTGGCAAGAGTACCAAATGCACCTATTGAGATAACAGATGAGCAGATGGAAGAGCTTTCAATTTTACTTGATAAAATTGAAGATGATGATGATGTTCAAAATGTTTATACAAATTTAGCATAAAATAAAATAACAAAAAGGATTTGAAATGGCAGAAAAAAAGTTTAGATTAGTTACTAGAAGTGATATGGATGGTTTAGTATGTGCAGTTATATTAAAAGAGGTTGGTATAATTGATGAGATAACATTTGTACATCCAAAAGATATGCAGGATGGTACTATAGAGATTACTGAAAATGATATTATTACAAACCTACCTTATGTTGCAAATGCACACTTAGTATTTGATCATCATGAAAGTGAAGCTATGAGAAATGGTGAAGCTGATAACTATTTTATTGATGCATCTGCACCTTCGGCAGCAAGAATTGTTTATAACTACTATGGTGGAGCTGAAAAATTACCTCAAATATCTAATGAGATGATGCTAGCTGTTGATAAAGCAGATGCTGCACAATTTACAATTGATGATATTTTAAATCCACAAGGTTGGGAATTATTAAGTTTCCTTATGGATTCAAGAACAGGACTTGGTAGATTTAGAGAGTTTACAGTGTCAAACTACCAATTAATGATGGATTTAATTGATTATTGTATTGATCATGATATTGATGATATTATGAAGCTTCCAGATGTTGTAGAAAGAGTTGAACTATTTAATAAATATTCTGATGATTTTATCGATCAATTACAAAGATGTACAACTTTACATGATAACTTAGTTATTTTAGATTTAAGAGATGAAGAGATTATTTATCCTGGTAACAGATTTACAATTTATGCACTTTTCCCTGATACAAATATATCTATACATGTTTTATGGGGATTCAAACAACAAAATACAGTATTTGCAACAGGTAAGTCAATTGTAAATAGAAGTTCAAAAACAAATATTGGTGAGCTTATGTATAAATATGGTGGTGGTGGTCACAATGCTGCTGGTACTTGTCAAATTGATAATGATAAAGCGGAAGACACACTAAAAGAGTTAATTGGTGCTATTACTACTGATGGTTAATTAGTATAGCAATAATTTAAATTTATGGAGATAAAAAAATTATTAGATGAAGAGGTTTATAAAAGAGATAGTTCTTGTGAATTAACTTTTGATAAACCTGATCCTCTAATTATTGCAAAAAAATATAATGATGAATATATTTCACTTATTTGTGCATTGTTTGCTTATGGAAATGCTGGACAGATAGTGAAGTTTTTATCATCATTTGATTTTGACTTATTAAATCAAGATGAAGATACTATATCAAAAGAGCTAAAAGGTTATTATTATCGTTTTCAGTGTGAAAACGATGTGATAGCCTTTTTTATTGCTTTAAAAAGATTAAAGCAAAAAGAAAGTTTAGAAACAATCTTTAAAGTAGGGTATGATAAGAAACAAAATGTAATGGATGGAATAGAATCTATTATATCTTCAATTTTAAATGTTTATGATTATCAAAGTGATGGCTATAAGTTTTTAATTGGACAAATACCTAAAAAAGATAAACATGGAGATATTAAACTTATTGGTAACTCTGCATATAAAAGATACAATATGTTTTTACGATGGATGGTAAGGTTTGATAATATTGATATGGGGCTTTGGAAACATATAGACAAAAAAAATTTAATTTTACCTCTTGATACACATACTTTTAAAATATCTCAAAAACTAGGACTACTAACACGAAAAACTGCTGATTTAAAATCGGCTGTACTAATTACTGAAAAACTCAGAGAGTTTGATGAACAAGATCCAATAAAATATGACTTTGCTATTTATAGACTAGGACAAGAGAAACTACTATAGATATATAATTAAATCTAAAATAACACTTTTTTAACATTATTTAATAATACAATTAGTGATGAAGTAGGGGGATAGTTATGAAAGATATTTATAAATTTGTCCTAATTGCTTGTGTTGGTTTAGTGTTCTCTGGGTGTACATTTACACAAGTTGTTGTTGGTGAGTATTACCTAAGTGAAAAAAAGTATAATTCAGGGGTAACTTACTTTAATAAGAAAGTCTCTAAAAATAATCTAGATTCGGCTTCATATTATTATCTTGGTCGATTACTTCTAGCACAAAATAGATCTAAACAAGCATTGGTAGAGTTTAAAAATGCAATAGCTTTAGATAATACTAATGCTGACTACTATTGTTGGCTTGGGGTGGCATATTCATCACTTAAAAAGTTAGATAAGGAGAGATACACTTATTTAAAAGCTTTAGAGTTAAATTCAAAACATCTACAAGCTTTAACATACTTAGCACATAACTATAACGATGCAAATGAATATGAAAATGCATTGTTTTACTATAAAGAGGTACTTAGTCTTTCACCTTTTAGTCAAACAGCTCTGTTTAATCATGCAATATTATTAAAGAAACTTAAGAGATACCCAGAAGAAAAACTAGCATTAAAAGAGTATTTAAAATATTATGTAGATGGTTTATTAGCAAGAAATGCAACTGTTAACTTAAACTTATTAGGTAATTTTGATTTTAGAAATTATATTATTGGTATAAGAACTATAACTTTAAAGAGGATTGAGTTTAAACCTTTTATCTCTGAGATTGATTATAATTCAAGAGATTCTTTAAACTATCTTTGTGATATATTAAGTAGAAATAAAAAGGTTAAAATACATATTGTAGTGTATCAGGAAGGTAATGAACAGTTAGCAAAAGATAGAGCAAAAAGTGTTAAAAAATATATATTAGAAAAATCTGAAAAAATAGATCCAAATAGATTAAAATTAAGTTGGTTTGGAGTACCTAAAGTTATTATAAAAAATGGTACAACATTTAAATTGGGTGAAAGTGTAGATTTCATTACAGATTTAACAAAATAAAGGGGTTAAAAATGAAAAAGTTAGTATGTGGGGTATTTTTATTAGTAGGTTTAAATGTTGTGGCAGCACAGGGTGATGAAGATAATACTTTATCAACATTTAATAATAGTGCACAAGCCTTAAAAGCTGAAAATCTTGCTATTGCAAATGTAAAAAAAGCACAAGATGCCATTGATAATGCTACAAATGAAGAGGATAGAATAGAGGCAGAGGAAAAATTAACTATTGCACAAGCTTCACTAGAGTCAGGTGAGACAGTAGAGGCTATTAATGAGATGAGAACATCTGGAATGGGCTGGGGTGAAATAGCTAATAAACTTGGAATTCATCCTAGCGTGTTAGGATTGGGACATTTAAAGAGAACTCAAACTGAAGCTCAATCAAGATTTAGAGATATGAAAAGTTTTTCTACTAAAGGGCCTAATGACAGAGGAAATGGAAGTGATAAAGTAAATAATGCTAATTCTAAAAGTAAAGATAAAAGTAATAATTCAAATTCTAGTAGTAATAGTAAAGGTGGTAAAGATAAGTAGTAATATGCAGAGTTGTTTTTAGTAAAACAACTCGAGACAAGAAAGGGTTATTGAGCTAATAACCCTTTTTTTGGTCCACTTTGACCACAACATTGTTTATATTTTTTACCACTACCACAAGGACATGGAGCATTTCTTGGAACCTTTTTTTCTATAACAGGTTGTTTCTCTTCTTGGCTACTTAAAGTTATATCTTCAACAGATGCTTCCATCTCTGCTTTAAGTCTATCTAGCGCTTCTTGTTCTGCTGCTACTTCTGCTTCATCTCTTAATTGTACAGAAAATAAGATTCTGATTATCTCATGTTTTATAGATGCAATTAACTCTATAAACATATTATAACTCTCTTTTTTATACTCAACTAAAGGATCTTTTTGATTATAACCTCTAAGACCTATACCTGTTTTAAGTGTATCCATAGAATATAAATGTTCTCTATAAGCATTATCTAAAACTTGAAGATATAAGATTCTCTCTATCTCATTTCTTTGTTCAGGAGCTGGTGCAGACATCTTCTCTTCATATGCATCTTTTAGTATTGTTAAAAGTTTTTCTTCAATTTCATCAAAATCAGGTGCTTCAATTTGATCTTTTGATATATCAAGATTTAGTTCCTCTTTAAGTTTTAATATAACATTATCATAAGCAAAATCATCAACCATAGCACTTTGACTTATCTCTTGAGCATTTTGAATTGTTACTTGTGCAAATTCTAAAATATTTTCATCTATTTTATCTTTTATTTCAAATTCTGGATTTAAAAGATTGTTTCTAAAACTATAAATAACTTTTCTTTGTTCATTTGCTACATCATCATATTCAAGTAGATGCTTTCTACTTTCAAAGTGCATATTTTCTACTTTTTTCTGAGCATTTTCAACTGCTCTTGTAACCATACCTGACTCTATATGTTCACCCTCTTCAAGACCTAATCTTGTCATAACACCAGCAATTTTATCACTTCCAAATATTCTTAAAAGATTATCCTCTAGCGATAGATAAAATTGTGATTCACCAACATCACCTTGTCTACCAGCACGACCACGAAGTTGATTATCAATTCTTCTACTTTCGTGTCTCTCTGTACCTAAAATAACTAATCCACCTAATTCTTTACACCCATCAGGAAGTTTAATATCAACACCACGACCAGCCATATTTGTAGCAATAGTAACAGCACCTTTTTGTCCAGCATCTTCAACAATTTTTCCCTCTTTTTCATGTTGTTTTGCATTTAAAACTGTATGGGCTACTTTCTCTTTTTTTAGAAGTTCATGAAGATATTCTGACTTTTCAATAGATGCAGTTCCTACTAAAATTGGTTGACCTGTTTTAGTTATCTCTTTGATTCTATTACAAACAGCATCAAATTTTTCTTTCTCTGTTTTATAGATTAAATCATTTTTATCATCTCTTGTAACAGGTACATTTGTTGGTATTGAAACAACATCAAGATTATATATCTCTGCAAACTCTGTAGCTTCTGTTTGTGCTGTTCCTGTCATACCTGAAAGTTTATCGTACATTCTAAAATAATTTTGGAATGTAATGTCTGCCAATGTTTGAGACTCATCTTGAATTTTTACATCCTCTTTAGCCTCTAAAGCTTGGTGTAAACCATCGCTAAATCTTCTACCTTCACTAAGTCGTCCAGTAAATTCATCAACGATAACAACCTCACCATTTTGTACAACATAATCAACATCTTTTTCAAAAATATAATTAGATTTTAAAGCTTGGTCAAGATGATGAGAAAGTGAAGCATGTTCTAATGAATATAAATTATCAACTTCAAATAACTCTTGAGCTTTCTCAATACCTTCTTCTGTTAACAGTACACCTTTGTTTTTTTCATCAACTATAAAATGCCCAGTTACTTTATCTGATTCATCAGGTTTAGTTGCTTCAGTTTTTTCACCTTTTTCTAATGATAATGCAATTTTATTTGCTTTAACATAATCTGTACTTTTATGATTTGTCGGACCTGAAATAATTAAAGGTGTTCTAGCCTCATCAATTAAAATTGAATCAATCTCATCAACAACAACAAAGTTATGTGATCCTTGTACTTTTTCCTCTAAAGAGTAGTTCATATTATCTCTTAAAAAATCAAAACCAAACTCATTATTTGTTCCATAAACTATATCACAAGCATATTTTTCTTTTCTTTCTCCCTCACCTTGAACATCACCAGTGATAGAAGCAATAGAGAATCCTAAAAAGTTATAAAGAGGCTTTAACTCTAATGCATCTCTTGAAGCTAGATAATCATTTACTGTAACAACATGAACACCTTTTCCAGTCATTGCGTTTAATGCAACTGCAAGTGTACCAACAAGTGTTTTACCTTCACCTGTTTTCATCTCTGCAATTCTTCCTTCATGAAGAACCATACCCCCAATAAGTTGTACATCATAATGTCTCATACCTAGAACTCTCTTACTAGATTCTCTTATGATTGCAAAACTTTCATTTAATACTACATCTAAAGTTTTATCTTCATTTTGAACAGCTATTTTAAGCTGATTGAATTTTTCTTGTAAATCTTCATCGCTTAAAGAAGAATAAGAATCTTCAAGTTTGTTAATTTCTACAGCTCTTTTTAGATATTTTTTTACCTCTTTATCATTTTTCGTTCCAAATATTTTAGAAAAGATATTTAACATATTAGTTTGTTCCTTCAGTGTTATTATATTAATCAAATTGTTTAGTGCTAACCTCTTAAGGCGATCTATGTTACAATTTATTTTATCTTACATTTTAGCCAAAGGTTTGTTATGAAATTATTAATTAGTTATATTGTTTTTGTTTTTCTATTTTTTAGTCAATCCTATGCCAATAAAAGTTTGGATAATATAAAAAATATTAATACTTATGAGGCCACTTTTATACAATCAATTATAAATAGTTCAGGTAAAGAGATTTTATATAAAGGGAAGATTTATATAGAGCAACCCTCACAAATGCTTTGGAAATATGATGATCCAATTGAAAAGTTTGTACATATAAATAATAAAGATGTAACTATAATAGAGCCTGACTTGGAACAAGCTATTGTGTCAAGATTAGAAAAAGAGATAAATATAATAAAACTGTTAAAAGATTCTATTAAGATAGATAATACCACTTATAAATCAACTTTATATGATAAAGTATATATTATTAAGATAATAAATAATAAGCTAACACAAATAAAATATGTAGATGAATTAGATAATAAAATTACAATAGATTTTAAAGATATAAAACAAAATGAAACTATTCAAAGTGATATATTTAAATATAAAATCCCATATGACTTTGATATTATAAAAAAATAATCCCGTATCGCTTAAGCAATTTAACTTATTAGATTAGATACAATCCCCATAAGGTACAATAAGCAATAGCTTGTAAAATTTTACAAGAGGAAAGTCTGAGCTGCTGTGAAGTATGGTTCCATCTAACGGATGGCTGTGGTAACACAAGGGACAGTGCAACAGAAAGTAAACTACCTCACTCTTGGTTAGAGATGAGGAAAAGGTGAAACGGTGAGGTAAGAGCTCACCAATGTTTTGAGTAATCATTACAGTTATGTAAACCCAACCTGGCAGCAAGAAAAGAGTGGTAAAAACTTCACAATATATGTCTTTTCGCTATAGTGATTAAGTGATTAATCATCTAGATAAATTATTGCTAAATACAAAACTCAGCTTACCGTTGTACCTTA
>CBFDEF010000076.1:0-7593 GCA_965603755.1 uncultured Arcobacteraceae bacterium | reverse complement strand
TACAACGGAAATGAATCAAAAGAGAAAAGAAATATTGTTAGATTAGTGATACTATTTTGTATTGTTGTAGGTATTGGTTATGGTATAGCTAAATACAATAATAACAGTGTAGATGACTATGTAGGTACACCTGAAAAGCCAGGTTTAAATACAGCAAAAAGCTACTAAAAATATAATTGTAAATATATCAAGTCTATCTCTAAACTTTAATGAGTTTAGAATATCATTTGGTTTTATATCATCTTTACCTGTACTAAAATAAGGTTTAGATTTTATTTTGCCAAAATATTTAGTATCACCACCAAGCTTTACACCTAAACTTAATCCCATAGCACTTATAGGATAACCAGCATTTGGGCTATCATGAAGCTTTCCAAATCTCCAACAGTATTTAATTGCACTTAAAGAAAAAAATAATGCACCAATTAAAATTGCCGTTATTCTACTTGGTATATAGTTTACTACATCATCTAAAATAGCACTAAACTTTCCAAACTTTTCATATCTTTCATTTCTATACCCAACCATTGAATCTAAAGTATTTATTGCTTTATAAATAAAAAGTCCAACAATACCAAATAAGATTAGATAAAAAAGTGGAGCAACCACCCCATCACTTAAGTTTTCACCATAAGTCTCAATGGCAGCCTTATTTATATCGCTACTACTTAACTCTTTTGTATCACGGCTTACAAGGTATTTTATATTTTGTGGATTTAGTATAATATCTTTTACACTTTCATAAAGCATTTTAGATGCAATTCCCATAGAAGCAATAAGCCCTAAAATAAAAATATTATCTATAAAATATGTGATAGTAGATGTAACTAAAAAAACTGTAAAAACTAATGATATTGTTAAAAACATTCCATTTATTATATTGTCTTTATAAAACCTTGACTCATAAGCTTTTATAAAATCACCCATAAAAACAACAGGGTGTCGTATATATTTAAACTCACCAAAAATTCTATCTATTATATATGCTATAAGTGTTATATCAAAGTACATATTGCCCTAATTGTTAAGATTGCTATTGTATAATTAGCGCATTATAGCACATATCATCTTTTGATGATAAAAAAAGGATTAGTATAATTTATGCTTGAAGTTAATGAAATATTTGGACCAACGATACAAGGTGAAGGTAAAAAAGTGGGTACACCATCTGTATTTGTAAGATTTGGTAAATGCAATATGCAATGTTCTGGTTTTGAAGTAGAATACGAAACTCCAAGTGGGATTAAAAAATGCAGTTGTGATAGCTATTATGCTTCAGATATTGCATTTAGAGATGAGTGGAAAAAATATGAAAGTTCAAAGCCATTAATAGAAGAGTTAAATAAAATCCTACCGAACTACAAACTAGATATTGTATTAACAGGTGGTGAACCACTTTTATACTGGAACGATACAGAGTTTCAAAAATTTATGAAATATTATATTGACAATGATTATAAAATCACTATAGAAACAAATGCCTCACTTCCTATAGAATTCACACAGGATTGGCAAAAAAAGATTTTATTTTCAATGAGTGTAAAGCTTAGTAATAGCGGTGAGAGCAAAGAGAAAAGAATAAATCCAAAAGCTCTTACAAACATCATTAACTTTTGTGATGATAGTTATCTAAAGTTTGTAATTGATGCAGATACTATAAAAAATGCATCTAAAGAGATAGATGAAATATTAGAAAGAATTCCACCATGTGAAGTATATCTTATGCCACTAGGGGACACTGCAGAAATAATAGATAAAAACAGCCTAAGCGTTATAAACTTAGCTCTTGAAAAAGGTTACATGTACAGTGACCGACTTCACATAAGAGTATGGAATAACAAAAGAGGAGTATAAATATAACTATGAAACAAATTTTACTAATAATTTTATTATTTTCATCTCTTTATTCAAAAGAGTGTTATATAGAAAATAGCAAAAAAATATGTTTTAAGAGATACTATGCTCTTGAAAATTTACAAGATCCCGTTAAAAACAAAAAACACTATATGTCTCCAAAAGGATATGTTTATACACTTTCAGGTGAATTAAAAATTACACTAAGATATGTTGGTGCAATAATGTATATTTTAGATAATTATGATGTTGAGTATGTTGATACATTAAATCAAAACACTCATATTCTAAAAGTGATAAATCCAAATGAACTATTTTCTATTATTACAAATCTAAATAAATTAGATTCAATTAGTAAATCACATCCTGTACTAAATCGTGTCTATAGAAAAGGTTATAAAAAGCCTGGAACAAATGCTGCCAAAAAGATTAAAAGAGAGAAAAGAAGTTCAAAATCTAAATCAAGTGAAAAAGGTAAATATTTTGGAGACTAAGACACGACTATTAGCAGAATGGGAGAGCCAAGAGTTTGTACAGCTTGTTTTTCCACATAAACTTACAGACTGGAATGAATATTTAGATGAAGCTATAGCTACTTTTGTAAATATTGCAAATATTATTGCTTCATATCAAAAGTGTTTAATAGTGGCTAAAGATACTACATATATTAAATCTTTATTTACAAAACCTAAAATCAAAAAAAATATCACATTTGTAAGAATAGATAGTAATGATACTTGGGCAAGAGATTTTGGTGGTATAACTGTAAATGAAAATGGAAAACTAACTGTTCTAGACTTTAAATTTAATGCTTGGGGCAAAAAGTTTCCTTATAAATTAGACAATCAAATCACTCAACAACTTAAACTTAAAGGTTTACTAAAACAATACAATCATAAAACAGTCCCTTTTGTTTTAGAAGGTGGTGCAATAGAGAGTGATGGTGAAGGTACAATAATGACCACTACTAGGTGTCTAATGGAGAAAAATAGAAATCCATTCCTTACTAAAAACAGTATTGAAAAACAACTTATCAACTCTCTTGGAGCTAAAAGAATATTATGGTTAAATTCTGGTGCTATGTTAGGTGATGATACAGACTCACATATAGATACACTTGCTAGGTTTGTTTCTGCTAATACTATTGTATATCAATCTTGTGATAATATTGATGATGAAAACTATGCAGAGTTAAAAGCTATGGAAAATGAACTAAAAACTTTCAAAACATTAAAAGGTATACCCTATAAACTTATACCACTTCCACATATAGAGCCAAAATACTATGAAGATGATAGACTTCCTGCAACCTATGCAAATTTTTTAATTATAAATGGGGCAGTTATCGTTCCTACATATAAAGATAAAAATGATGATAAAACATTAGCTGTATTTAAAACACTTTTTCCAAAAAGAGATATCATAGGATGTGATTGTACTACACTAATAAAACAACACGGTTCACTTCATTGTGTAACTATGCAATATCCAAAAGTATAAAAAGATGGATAAATATCAAGTTTTAAAACAGTATTTTGGATTTGATACATTTAGACCAATACAAGAAAAAGCGATAGATCATATTTTAGAAAAAAAAGACCTTCTTACTATACTTCCAACGGGAAGTGGTAAGTCACTTATTTTTCAACTCCCAACACTTTTAATGAGTGGTGTAACTATTGTTATATCACCTTTGATTGCTTTAATGCAAGACCAAGTAGTTAACTTAAAGGCAAATGGTATATCTGCAAATATGATAAGTTCACAAAACTCAAATGAACAAAATAATCTAATCATTGAACAACTACACAATAAACAATTAAAATTTTTATATATAGCACCAGAAAGATTTGCAAATGACTATTTTATAGAGCAATTAAAAGGGATAGATATAAACTTTTTTGTAATAGATGAAGCACATTGTGTAAGTGAATGGGGGCATGAGTTTAGAGATGATTATCAAAAACTTGGACTTTTAAAAAACAACTTTCCTCATATTCCTATTACTGCATTTACAGCAACTGCTACAAAAGCAGTTGAGGCTGATATATTAAAAACTTTGTATATTGACCCATCAAATGTTTTAAGAGCTAAAATACAAAGAACAAACCTAATAATAAGATCCCAAAAAAGATTAGGAAATGGTAAAGAGCAGATCACGAGTTTTTTAAAAACCCATACAAATGAGTGTGGAATAATATATTGTTTTACAAGAAAAGAGACTGAACAACTTTCAACTTATTTAAATAGTATGGGCTTTGATACTTTAGCTTATCATGCAGGATTGCCATCAAATAGTAGAGATGAGATATTTAGAAAATTTAAAGATGAAAGTGTAAAAATAATTGTAGCAACCATCGCTTTTGGAATGGGGATAGATAAAGGAAACATAAGATTTGTACTTCATACATCTATGCCAAAAACTATAGAAAACTACTCACAAGAGATAGGTCGTGCAGGTAGAGATGGACTAAATGCAGATGTTTTACTTCTTTACTCAAAAGCTGATGAAGTTTCAAAACGAAAGTTTGTAGATGATCTACCAGAGGGTCCATACAAAACATCAAACTATAAAAAACTAGAAACAATGTATAGATTTTCTATATCATCAAAATGTCGCCATAAATCTATCGCGAAATATTTTAATGACGAGATAGAAGAGTGTACAACTATATGTGATAACTGCTTAGGTGGAGATAAACAATATAAAGAAATAACAATAGAATCTCAAAAGTTCATATCCGCAATTTTAAGATGTGAAGAGAGATTTGGTCAAGCTTATATTATAGATGTTTTAAGAGGTTCAAATGCTAAAAGAATTTTAGATTTTGGACATGATAAACTATCAGTGCATGGAATTGGTACCGACCTTACAAAAGAACAGTGGGGAAGTATATGTGATACTCTTCTTGATTTGGAAGCTATAATCATAAATGGTGAATACAGAACACTAAATATAACTTCAATAGGTAGACAAATACTAAAAAAACAAAAAATAGTAGAGATAGATTCTTCACATTTAGAGATTGAAAAATCATTTAAAGAGTATACAAAAGAATTAGTTACAAATGAAACTTTTGATAAATTTAAAGAGTTAAGAACTTCACTTGCACATCAAGAAAATGTTGCTCCATATATAATCTTTTCAGATAAAACTTTAATAGAGTTTTCAAATAAACTTCCTATTACAAGTGAAGAGTTTTTAAGTGTGACAGGTGTTGGTCAACTAAAACTTGAAAAATATGGATTGGCTTTTTTAAACTTATCAAAAGAGCTAAGAGATAGTGGAACAAAGGTGAAAAAAGAGTTAACTAAAACATATATTCAAACACTAGAGCTTATAAACAAAGGGAAAGGGATAGAAGAGATTTGTGAATACAGAGAGTTAAAAGATCCAACAATTGTATCGCATATAAATACTCTTTTTGAAAATGAATATATATCAAAAGAGTTAAAAGATAATCTGTTTAAACCTCTAATAGATATATTTCCACAAGATATTAAAGTATGGATTGAGCATGGATTGTTAAAACATGATATATCTACATTGAGACAAAATCTAGCTAAATATGAGAATTTCTTTGGAATTAGTGAGAATTAATTAAGAATATATAATATAAACTAACTGTTTGAAAGTTTAAAAAACAGTTTTAAAGATTGTTTCTCTTTGTATGAAATCTTATAAGATATTTTTGTAAGATACTCTTGTATCTGTTTAGTTGAAAGATTTGTCTTTGACGCATATTGTTTTAAAATATATTGTGGAATTTTAACATTTGATGCTAAAAACTTTTTTGATAAGTTTTCCAAATATTTTTTCTCTTTATTAAAACAAAGTCTGGCAAATACAAAAGGAAGATTATATTTATCACTCCACACTTTTGCTAAGTCTATAAAATCTCTATCTTTACTGTTGTGATAATAGTGCAAAGCCTTATCGCCTATTAGTATCTCACCTTTTATATTTAAAGCCAGTGCTAGTGCATTTGATGTGTCAGATTGTTTATCTTTTTTAAACTCACCTTTTAATGCTAAAACTGACAACACCTCTTTTTTTGCAACTATACCTAAATCCAAACATTTACATCTTTTAGATTTTATTGAAGATATAAAAGCCGCATCAATTGAGCGTTTTTGGAACTGTTTATTGATAATCGATGGATATGATTTTTTATAGTTTATTATCTGCTTTATTTGTGAAGATTGTATATTTTTTTTTATAAATACATAAAATGGTAACAAATTTATAAAATCAATTTTTGCAAATATCATAAACCAGTTTATCCTTCTATTTTTTTGGTTATAATATCAAAGATATAATAATAAAAGGGTTAATATGGTTACTGTAGAATTTTTAGGTCCAATAGGGAAAGAGCCATTAAAATTAGATATTTCAAACTTAAATCAGCTAAGTGCAATTTTAAAAGAGGATAGTAGTTTATCTTCTTGGTTAGAAAATAGTGCAGTTGCTGTAAATGATATGCTAATTCAAGATAAAAACAAAGAGTTAAATGATGGTGATAAAATATCATTATTACCTCCTGTGTGTGGTGGTTGAGTAATGGCTGAATTACAACTATTTAAAGGCTCTTTACCAGTTGAACAGATAACAAATGCTTGGTATGATGAGTTTAAAAACTCAAATTATGGTGCTATTATAACTTTTGTTGGAGTGGTTCGTGATGAGGATGGAATAGATGGACTTAGTTTTGATATATATGAACCTATTTTAAACTCATGGTTTGCTTCATGGCAAGAAAAAGCAAAACAAAGAGGTGGTATGGTGCTTATGGCTCATAGCGAAGGTGATGTTTTAAACCATACTAGTTCATATATTGCAGGGGTATGTAGCCCTAAAAGAAGAGTTGCTTTAGAACTTATTGATGAGTTTGTTGAAGATTTTAAGGCTAGCGCTCCTATTTGGAAATATGATATTATAAATGGGAAAAGAGAGTATGCATTAGATAGAAGTACACCTATAAATGGTGCGGGACTTTTAAACTAAATGATGAGAGTTGACCTACATAACCACACAACTCTTTGCAATCATGCAACAGGGACAGCAGAAGAATATATCGATAGAGCCATAGAGTTAAACATAGATGTTTATGGTTTTAGTGAACATGCCCCTATGAAGAATTTTGAAGATGGATATAGACTTACTCTTGACAAAAAAGAGTTTTATGAAAATAGTATTCTTTCTTTAAAAGAAAAATATAAAAACGATATAGATATTTTACTAGGCTATGAGGTTGATTTTGTTAAAGGTGATTATCTACTTGATAGTATCAAAAATTCTAAAGCAGATTATCTTATTGGTTCAGTTCATTATCTAAACGGCTGGGGGTTTGATAACCCAGAGTTTATAAATGAGTATGAGAGAAGAGATATAGATAACATATGGGAAGAGTACTTTGAAGCAGTAGAAAATATGGCAAAAAATGGTTCTTTTGATATTGTTGGACATTTTGACTTGATAAAAGTTTTTAAATTTTTACCAAAAAGAGATATCAAATCTATAGCGTTAAATAGTCTAAAAGCTATCAAAAAATCAGGCATGAGTATAGAGATAAACCAAGCTGGATTTAGAAAACCAATAAAAGAGCAATACCCCTCAATACCACTTTTAGAGTTATCATATGAATTAGATATACCTATTACATTTGGTTCAGATGCACATAGTGTAGAGCAAGTTGGATTTAAATACGATGATGTAACAAAAATAGCAAAAGATATTGG
>CBFDEF010000075.1:0-7629 GCA_965603755.1 uncultured Arcobacteraceae bacterium | reverse complement strand
AAATTTACCTCTAATGTAAAAAGAGAAGGTTCAGTTCTAGCAATCGGTACATCTAAAGAAAATGAACTATTAAGAGATATATTACAAATTGCACTTAATGATATAACTGAAGATGAAAAAAAAGAGATATATCAAAAATATATCGCTGAAAATAGAGCTATAACTGTAAAGTTTACAAAACAGGAAAATGAGTGGCTAGAGAAGCAAAGCTCAAAAATTAAAATGTGTATAGATCCAAATTGGATGCCCTTTTCTAAGCTTGATGAAAATGATAAATTTATTGGAATTGGTTCAGAATATATTAATTTATTTAAAAAACGACTTGGTTATCCTATAGAGTTAATTAAAACTAAAAATTGGAATGAATCTATAGAAAGAATAAAGAACAAAGAGTGTGATATTTTACCACTTGCTATGAAAACACTGGCAAGAGATAACTATCTAAATTTTACATCAGCATATGTAAAATCACCATTAGTAATTGCAACTCAAAAAGACAAACTTTATATTGATAATATTGATGATATTTTAAGTGAAAATATTGGTATTGTAAAAGGAAATGCTTATATAGATATAGTTAGGAAAAAATACCCTAGTGTCAATATTGTTGAGGTAAAAAGTGTAAAAGAAGGTCTTGAAGAACTATCAAAAGGTTATATTTACGGATTTATAGATTCTATAGCTTCAATAGCATATCAGATACAAAAAAACAACATTATTGATTTAAAAATATCAGGAACAACAGGTGATAATTTAGAACTATCTGTTGCAGTAAGAAAAGATGCACCACAACTTTTAACAATTATGCAAAAAGCAGTAGATACAATAAAAGATGTGGAAGCTAAAAAGATAAATTCAAAATGGATGTCAATAAAGTTTGAGCATGGATTTGATTATACACTTCTTTGGAAAGTACTTTTTGGTGTATTTGTAGTGATTGCAATTTTTATCTATTGGAATAGAAAGCTATCTTTGCTTAATGCAGAGTTATCAAAAGAGATAATTCTAAGGAAAAAAGCTGAACTGGAAGCCGAGGAAGCTAATAAAGCAAAATCAATGTTTTTAGCAAATATGTCCCATGAGATTAGAACACCAATAAATGCAATAAGTGGTATGATCTATCTGGCTTTGAGAACTGATTTAAATCCAACCCAGCAAAACTATTTAAATAAAGCACAAAATGCATCAACTTCACTTTTAACAATAATAAATGATATATTGGATTTTTCTAAAATTGAAGCGGGTAAAGTTGATTTAGAGAAGATTGAGTTTAAATTAGAAGATATTTTTAAAAGATTAAATGATGTAGTGGGTATAAAAGTTCAGGAGAAAAAACTTGAATTTCTAATAAAAAGTGATTCTGAAATTCCACGCTATTTAATAGGAGATCCATTAAGAATTGGTCAAATATTGTTGAATTTAGTAAATAATTCTGTAAAATTCACTAATGATGGTGAGATAATAATCACACAAAAACTTTTAAAACAAAACAAGAATGATGTTTCCATAATGTTTTGTGTAAAAGATAGTGGTATAGGTATGACAGATGAACAAAAACAGAACTTATTTCAGGAGTTTACACAAGCTGATTCATCTACAACTAGAAAATATGGTGGAACGGGACTAGGACTTACCATTAGTAAAAAGTTAGTTGATTTAATGAGTGGTAGAATTTGGGTAGAAGATTCTAAAGTTGATATTGGATCTACATTTTGTTTTACAATTAAAGTTGGAATAGGAGAGAGTAACAATAAAAAATATAGAGAAGAGATGCAAAAGAAATTTTTTATTTTTAATGATTTGAAAGTTTTAATAGTAGATGATAATGAAGCTTCTCGTGAAATTCTTCATAATATGTTAAAATTAATAAATAAAAATATTAAAATAGAGGTTGTCTCTTCTGGTTATGAAGCTATAAGTGAATTGGAATCTGCTAATGAAATTGAACCATTTAATTTAGTACTTATGGATTGGAAAATGCCAAAATTAAATGGGATGGAAACTTCAATAAATATTAAACAAAATAAGAAAATAACAAATCAACCAAAAATAATTATGGTAACCTCTTATGGTAGAGAGGAGTTATTAAAAGAGGCTCAAGAGATAAATCTTGATGGTTTTTTAATTAAACCAGTATCTCAATCAACATTGTTTGACTCACTTATACAACTAGAATCTAAAGATACCAATTTAATCGATGAGGTTATAGAAAAATTAGAAGAGAGATCTTTAGATACAATTAATGGTGCTAAAATATTACTTGTAGAAGATAATGAGATAAATCAAGAATTTGCACTAGCGTTACTTAAAAGTAAAGGATTAATTGTAGATGTAGCTAATAATGGTCAAATAGCTGTAGATAAGATACAAACAGCAAAATATGATGCGGTACTTATGGATATACAGATGCCAGTGATGGATGGATATGAAGCTACAAGAAAAATCAGAGACTTGGCAGTAAGTAAAGAATACATATATTTTAAAACTATTCCTATTATCTCTATGACTGCAAATGCAATGCAAAAAGATAAAGAGAAAGCCTTCGGAGTAGGTATGAATGATTATATATCAAAACCAATTGATCCTGATGAACTGTTTAAATTATTGTTAAAATGGGTTAAACCTACAAGTAATAGCATAAAGATTGAAGTTGAGAAAAAAGATGAAAAAACTGATCATATTGATTTTAGTGGATTAGAAGGTATAGATATAAAAGATGGACTTAATAGGATATCAAACCATGAAAAAAGTTATAGTAAAATTTTACTTAATTTTTATGAAAAATATAAAAATATTGATAAAGAGATAGCAGAATATCTTTCATCTAAAGATTTTAAAAATGCTGAAGCTAAATGTCATGAGATAAAGGGTGTTACTGGTAATATTGGTGCAAAAGAGTTATTTATTATTTTACAAGAGATTGATAACTATTTAAAGAAAAATACAACTCCACCTCAAGAGTTATATAGTAAATTTTCTAAAAGTTTGAAAATAGTTATAGATTCTATAAAGTATTTTAAAACATTACAAAATGAACATAAGATAAAAAGTGAAGAATATGATAAAGAAAAAGTGCTGTTTCTTTTAACTGAACTATTAAAAAGTATAGAAAATGATATATCAGATGCTGATGATATAATTGAACAGCTAGAACCTATGTTAATAAACACTGATAAATATGATATGTTTACTGTTTTAGCTAAAAATATATCTAATTTTGAACTTGATGGAGCAAATAAAGTAATTAATGATATAATTAATAACATGGAATAGGGGTTATTATGGATAAAAAAAGAATATTAATTGTAGATGATGCACCACAAAATTTGCAAATTTTAATGGATACACTTAAAAGTGATTATGCTATTTTAGTAGCTACAAGTGGACAAAAAGCTCTTGAAATTTTACATAAAGAGTCACCTGTTAATATGATTTTATTAGATATTATGATGCCAAATATGGATGGTTTTGAGGTGTGTCAAAAGCTAAAAGAAGATGATTTAACTAAAAATATACCTGTGATATTTATTAGTATTTTAGATGATAGCGAAGCCATTTTAAAAGGTTTTGAAGTAGGTGGTGTTGATTATATATCTAAACCTTTTAATGTGGAAGAGGTACAAACTAGAGTTAAGACACATCTTGAACTTGACTTGAAAAGGAAAGAGCTTGAAAAGAGCTTGGTAGATGAAATTGAATATAGAAATGCTCAAGAGAGATTGATGCTTCAGCGAGAGAAAATGGCATCTATGGGTGAGATGATTGATATGATAGCTCATCAATGGAAACAGCCACTTTCAACTATAAATATGGTTACTGCAAATATTAGAGTTGATCAAGAGCTTAATGGCAAAGTTGATAGCGAAGTTTTAATGAGATCAATGGATGAGATTGAAAAAGATATAAAATATATGGATGATACCATCTCAGATTTTAGAGATTTCTTTAAACCAGATAAAGAAAAAAGTGAAGTATATTTAAATGAAACTATAGATAAAGCATTAAAGATAATTGGAGGAAGTTTAAAAAAACAATCTATTACTGTAGATAAAACCAATTGTAATTGCCTAATAGCTACAAATGCATATTCAAATGAGTTAATACAAGTGTTGTTAAATATTCTTAAAAATTCAATGGATGCTATTATTGAGAATAATATTTATGATGGTAAAATTATTATAAGTTGTTCTAGAAATAAAGATTTAGAAATAATTGAGATAGAGGATAATGCAGGTGGAATTGACAATAATATAATTGATGCAATTTTTGAATCTGGCTTTACAACTAGAGATAAAGTTGGAGGTTCTGGTGTTGGTTTATATATGTGTAAAATTATAATTGAGAAACATTTTAATGGTAAGATAGGTATAAATAACAGTACTAAAGGTGCAAAAGTTTACATCAATCTACCACTTAGTAATATAGAATAATTATACAGAGGTATTTATAATATGAATGAAAAACCAGTTGTACTAATTGTAGATGATGTTCCAGAAAACATTAAAGTTTTAATGAACGCACTTAAAAATCAGTATGCTATTTTAGTAGCTACAAATGGTAAAAAAGCTATAGAACAAGCTCTAAATAAACCACATCCTGATATTGTTTTACTTGATATTATGATGCCCGAGATGGATGGGTATGAGGTGTGTGAGATATTAAAGTCAAACGATTTAACAAAAGATATTCCAATTGTTTTTGTAACAGCATTAAGTGAATCTGATGATGAGGCAAAAGGTCTGGCTCTTGGTGCAGTTGACTATATTACAAAACCAATAAATCCATCTCTAGTAAAATCAAGAGTTCATAACCATATTGAGCTTAAGCAACATAGGGACAATCTTCAAGATCTAGTAAATAAAAAAACATACCAATTAAAACTATCTCAAGAGGCAACTATAGAGGCTATGGGTATAGTAGCAGAGAAGCGTGACCCTGAGATAACAGGTGGACATATTCAAAGAACAAAGTACTATGTTAAAGCAATTGCAATTCAACTATCAAAAAAAGAAAAATATAAAGATATTTTAACAGCTGATATAATAGATACACTATATATCTCAGCACCTTTGCATGATATAGGAAAAGTTGCAATTCCTGATGATGTTTTACTTAAAAGATCAAAGCTAAGCGATGACGAGTTTAGTATTATGAAAACACATACCACAATTGGGGAAGAGACTATATCTGAAGTTCAAATAAGATTTGAGCAGAGTGAGTTTTTAGATATAGCAAAAAAGTTAGCTGGCACACACCATGAAAAATGGGATGGGAGTGGTTATCCTAATGGCTTAAAAGGTGATGATATACCATTAAGTGGAAGGATAATGGCACTTGCAGATTTTTTTGATGCTTTGATCTCTAAAAGAACATATAAAGAGTCACTACCTTTTGATACTATTTTAGAAATTATTCAAAGTGAAAAAGGGAAGCATTTTGATCCAGATATTGTTGATGCTTTTTTTGAGGTATTAGATGAGATAAAACAGATAGTTAAAGAGTATAATTAATACTCTTTAAAACTTTTTATCCTCTTATTTTATATAGTTTATTTTAGTAAAGTAGGCTCTCCAAAATAATATCCCTGTGCATAATCAACACCAACCTCTGCCATTTTATCAAATACGCTTTTCGAATATACAAACTCACCAATTGTTTTGATACCTAGTTTATTTGCAAAATCTACAATTGTTTCAGTTACCATTGCAGATTCTTCGTTTGAATCAATGTTTTTTATCATAGAGGCATCTATTTTTATATAGTCAACATTTAGTTTCATAAGATATTCAAAGTTTGAATATCCTGTCCCAAAATCGTCAATTGAGATTTTACATCCAAACTCTTTTACTTCTTTAATAAATTCTACAACACTATCAAAGTTTTCAATACCTTCTGATTCAATTATTTCAAAAGTAATTCTAGACCCTATACCTGTTTGTATTAATTTATTTTTAATTAACTCTACAGTTTCTTTATTTAAAATATCATCAACTCCAATGTTTATAGATACAATGTATTTTGAGTTTAAAAAAGTATCAAAAGTTTTATTTATAACTATTTTTGTTAGTTCATGATAAAGTTTATTCTTTTTTGCCAAGTCTAAAAAATATCCTGGAGCGATATAGTCACCTTTGTCATCAACCATTCTCATTAAAGATTCATATTTAACTATTTTTTGAGTTTTACAATCAACAATAGGTTGAAATAATGATATTATTTTATCCTCTTTAATTGCATCTTTTATTTTTTTTATCCATTTTAAATTTTGTTCATATTCATGTTCTATTTGCATTGATGGATCATATAAAAGATATTCTTTTTTTCTTTTTTTAGCAAGACTTAATGCAATATCAGAATTTGTAAGTAATGAATGGTCACCATGAGATATTCCAATTGTACTATTGATGAAAACTTTATTTTCATTTTCCTCTACATGAAATTGTATTTTACTAATATCTTCAAGTAAAACATTTACAATATTATCAAAAAATTCTAGTTCAAAGTTTTTAGAAAATAATAATCCAAATTCATCTGCATGAAGTTTAAATACCTGACAATCACTTGGTGTTTTTGATTGTAATGATATAGCTAGATCTTTTAGTATAATATCACCATTTTGATGTCCATACATCTCATTTATTTTTTTAAAATTATCAATATTTAAAATCATTAATACATAGTTCTTTTTACTATCAAGTATCTCTATTAATTTTTTTCTATTAGGTAGTTTTGTTAAAGTATCATTATAAAATTGGAACTCTATGGAATCCAACATAGTATTAAATACATTTTGCATAGAATTTATCTCATCTACATTATCTTCTATATCAATTCTTTTTGATAAATCATGACTATTTGAGATATTAGTTATAGTATTTACAAAGTGTTTAATTGGTTTTAAAAGATATTTATTAAACTCTAAAAATAATATAGCAAATAAAATAATTGAAAATATTGTTATAAATATAATAAAAAAGTTTATCATTTGTGTAAGTGAAACTTTTAAGTCTGTAACAGGATAGTTAATATCAATTATCCCAAGAATATCACCCTCTTTAGCTTTTGTATGACAAGTTAAACAATTTTGTTCTGCGATTATTGGATAAAAGTATTCAATATTTTCATTATTTAAAATATTAAGTACCTCTACTCCATTTAATGCTTTTTTAATATTTGAATTATTTTCTCTTGCCATTTTGTCTTTTTCAATATCTCCAAAATTGCTTACTACAACTTCTGATCTATAAACATTTATTTTTAAATCTTTATTTACATTGTTTAGTCTTTTAATAATTTTTGCCACATCTTCTTTTGACCAACCTTTTTCCATAGCAGAATATAAAGATTCAAATATCAGCATACTTGTTTGTTTTGCATCAGATTTAGATAATACTTTTATAGATTGGTTTTTTAAAAATTCGCCATAAAGATAAGCTATTAGTAGTGTTATAAATAAAGTAAATATCATAAGTTTAGCAACAAGTTTTGTATATGATGTTTTTTGTATTTTTGCTTTCAAGTGATAACTCCATATATTATTTAAAATATTATATTAAAATGAATTAAACTTATAGCTTAAAATTTATCTAAAAGGATAATATATATTAAAAGATAAACAAAAAAACAACA
>CBFDEF010000074.1:0-7632 GCA_965603755.1 uncultured Arcobacteraceae bacterium | reverse complement strand
TTTTAATTTGAGACCAAGCCATTAAAAACATTATGAAAAATGCCGGTATCATAACTATTTGTTTTGGTAATCTATCGGTTTCCACTCGAACAGATTCTACTATCCAACCACTGTCTACTCCAGCATTTTTTATAGCTTCTATTTGTCTGTTTATAGGTGTAATTGTAGCAACTTCCATCGGTCCTAGTAAATCATCAAGTCTTAGACCTGTTTCATTGATTCTATCTTGTCCTGTTTTACCTTCAGCTAGAGGTATTGCAAATGTCATTGTTCGCGTCACCCCTTCAAGTGTCTCACCACTTACAACAAATTGAAGTCTATCTCCTGCTTTCATACTATCTGCTACTTTAAAAATCTGGGTACCAGGTAAATTCTCATAAGGTGCTTGTACTTTATCCCAAAAATAACCTGGTCTGAATATCACAAAAGTAAGAGCTAATAACAATATTGTTTCCCACCATCTATTTTTAATAAACCAAAACCCTTGAGTTGCTGCTGCAAAAAGGAGCATACCAATAATAGATGAAACAACAACTACTACAAATTCAAAAATATTATCAATACCTATCATTAATAATTGTGTATTAAATATAAACATAAATGGCAACAGTGCAGTTCTTATATCATATGTAAACCCTTGAATACCAGTTTTTATAGGATCACCTTTGGATATGGCGGCTGCAGCAAAGGCAGCGAGTCCAACAGGTGGGGTATCATCAGCTAATATACCAAAGTAAAATACAAACATATGTGCAGCAATAAGTGGAATAGCTATATCATTTGCTGCTCCTAAACTTACAATTACTGGTGCCATTAATGATGAAACAACAATATAGTTAGCAGTTGTAGGAAGACCCATACCAAGAATTAAACTTATAATTGCAGTTAAAAGTAAAATGATAAATATATTTCCACCACTAACTGTTTCAACTAAACCAATAATAACTTGACCAATTCCTGTTAAAGTTACTGTACCTACAATAAGACCAGCAACAGCGGTTGCTACACCAATACCAATCATGTTTTTAGCACCATTAATCAAACCAACTTCAAGATCAACTAAACTATCTTTTACTCTTCCAAATATCTTATCTTTACCTCTAAAAAAATCCATAAGAGGCTTTTGGGTTAAAACGATAAATATCATAAAAATAGATGCCCAAAATGCAGATAAATCAGGAGACAATCTTTCAACAGTAAGTAACCATACAAGAACAACAATTGGTAAAAGATAATGTAATCCAGACTTTACAGTTTCTCCCACTTTTGGTAAATGTTCAATATCATCATCTGGCAAGTCTGGTACTTTAGATGAAAAATATATAAGTGCAATATATGAAACAAAAATTAAAGCCAAAATAGCACTAAATGTGTTTTCTCCAGATATATTTTTAATAAGATCAATTATTGGTCCTAGTACCCATGATAAAAAACCTAAAATAATCACAACACTAAGTATTCCAATCATCTTTCCTCTTTTATCCATCTTATCAATATCTTTTTTTACCATACCTTGCATATTCATTTTTAAAGCTTCTAGATGTACAATATATACTAAAGCGATATATGAGATAATAGCAGGTAAAAAAGCATGTTTTATAATTTCTACAAAAGGGATACCCACATATTCAACCATTAAAAAAGCAGCAGCTCCCATAATAGGAGGGGTTAGCTGACCATTTGTAGATGATGCAACCTCAATAGCTCCTGCTTTTTCTGCTGAAAATCCAACCTTTTTCATTAAAGGGATTGTAAAAGTACCTGTTGTTACAACATTTGCAATTGAACTTCCCGATATCATACCAGTCATAGCACTAGAAACAACAGCAGCTTTTGCAGGACCTCCACGAAAGTGTCCCATTAAAGAAAATGCAACTCTAATAAAATAGTTTCCTGCACCAGCTCGTTCTAGTAATGAACCAAAAAGTACAAACAAAAATACCATAGTAGCAGATACACCAATAGCAATACCAAAAGCACCTTCAGTAGTAATCCACATATGTGAAACTATTTTATTTATAGATGCTCCACCATAATCACCTGCACCAAAATATGCATATGTTAAAGCTAATATAGCAACAACAGTAAGTGGAGGTCCAAGGGATCTTCTTGTTGCTTCTAGTAATAACACTATACCTATAATAGAAGTGATTAAATCAAGTTGATTAGGTACACCTAATCTCATCTCAAAAGCTTCAGAGTCCCATACTTGAGCATATATTAAGTATGCAATAGTAAGTATCATCAAAATACCCATAATCCAATCAGTAATAGGAACATATTTTCGAGGACTAGTTTTAAATGGTAGATAACTTAAATATGCTAGAAATCCGGCAAAAATAAGATGTATTCTTTTTACAACATCTGCATTCATCCATGGAGTAAATTCTAACACTAAAGGTGATGATACATATAGTTGAAATATTGACCAACTGAGAGCTAAGTAGATTATAAATTTAGCAACGAATGGATTTGAGGGATCTCGTCCTCCCGTTTCAGCTTCAAGAACCAAGTCTTGTGCTGATACTTCTTCTTTATTTTTTACCATAAATATTCCTAAAATTAATTTCTAAATTTTATATAAAAGCATAAAACTTAAAAATAAATTTTTATATATTCCCACACAAAATGTGTGAGAATGATTTAGTACTTATTAGTTAATAAGTCCAGCTTCTTTATAATACTTAATTGCACCTCTATGAAGTGGAGCAGAGTTACCATTTTTAACCATATCTTCTTTTGTAAGATTTGCAAACGCAGGGTGAAGTTTTTTGAATGTTTCAAAATTTTCAAATACTGATTTTACAACAGCATAAATAACTTTTTCAGATACTTTAGCACTTGTTACAAATGTAGCTGCAACACCGAATGTTTTAGTATCATTTGCATTACCTTTGTACATATCACCTGGTACTGTTGTATATTTATAGTAATCATTATCTTTAACTAATTTATCAATTGTAGAATCTGCAACTGTTACAAGTTTACTTTCACAAGTTGTAGTTGCTTCTTTAATAGCTCCTGATGGATGTCCTACAACATAAACCATAGCATCAATTTTGTTATCACAAAGTGCCTTAGCTTGCTCACTTGCTTTTAGTTCAGAAGCCAATTTAAAGTCAGATTTAGTCCAACCCTTTTTATCCATAATAGTTTCTATTGTTCCTCTTTGTCCAGAACCTGGATTTCCTATGTTTACTCTTTTACCTTTTAAATCATTAAATGTTTTAATCCCAGAATCAGCACGAGCTAGTACAGTAAAAGGCTCTCCATGAACTGAAAAAATTGCTCTTAACTCTTTAAAAGCACCTTGTTTTTCAAATTTACTAGTACCATTATAAGCATGATGTTGCCAGTCTGATTGAGCAACACCCATCTCTAATTCACCAGCTTTTATTGTGTTAATATTGTAAACTGAACCACCAGTTGATTCAACAGAACATCTTACACCGTGCTCTTTTTTACCTTTATTTACAAGTCTACAAATAGATCCACCTGTTGGATAATAAACACCAGTAACACCACCAGTTCCAATTGTAACATACTCCATTGCCATTGCTGGAACACTTAAAGCACCAATTAAAGCAACACTTAATAGATTTTTTTTCATTTTTATTTCCTTTATTTTTGATATTATAAATAGTATTGAAATATTATGTATAAATTATGTATAAATGTGACAATTGAGATTTAAGTGTGATTTTTTAATATGATGTTTCTAATTGAAACATTAAAGAAATAAGTTTTTATTATATTATTTTAGTTAGTAGTTTAACTCTAAAAGGTTGTGTGTATCTAACAAAATAAAAGAATTTTTTTAGATAAGTAAAAATAATTGATTTATTTGATACAATATATTTATTAAATTAAAAAAATAGGTAAGTAGGATATGGAAGATTTAACTCTTAGTGCTGACGAACTAAAGAAGATGTTCAAAGATAAAGAGATTTTGGATACAAATAATGGATGGTTCTATCAAGGTAAAGAGGTGGAGATAATTGCTATTCATGATAAAGAGGTAAAATATGTTACAGATATGTTCCGTGCAGAATTTTACAAACTAAAATTAAAAGAAGAACAATAAAAGGTAAATAATGTTTGAAAATATAAAACTTAAAATAATATCATATATATATAATATATCAAAACAGCCAGTAAAATTAAATCAATTACTTCATTCAAATTTATTATTTAATGAGGGGATGAAACTTGATGGTACTAAACTTGGATTTAGATTAAAACTAGGTCGTGCATATATAGTTTTTTTGCTTTTAGCACATTTAATAATAGTACCAGTTGCACTTCTAACTCATAATTTATTTCAAATATTAGATTGTCATGCTTCAATAGTATTAGCAGTTTTTTTTACAGCACTATTATTTGGTATGTTTAGTTTTTTTAAAGAGTGGACAAGAGATTGTGTTACAAAACAAAGAATTAAACAGATGTGGTCTTTACATTTTCCACATTTTCCATATGATGAATATAATAAAGAGGTATCAGACATTTACCAAATTTCTATTGATGAAGAGATAAAGCAATCAGATTTGGAGCGATTTATTCTAGATAAACTCTCTTCATAATTGGCTTAAGTTAATATTGGATATAATCTGCACAAAATTTAATACGGAGTTCATTTTTATGGAATTTAACGCAACAAAAACAAACGAAGCAAATGCAGTAATAACTGCAACAATTCAAGCAGATACTATTGAAACTAGCTTAAACAAATTGGCTAAACAAGCAGCTAAAACTATGGATGTTCAAGGTTTTAGAAAAGGTAAAGTACCAGTAGCAGTTGTAAAAAGTAGATATGCTGAAAAGTTAATACAAGATGCTGAAGGTGAAGTTATAAGAGATGTTATGGCTGGTGCATTAGCAGAGCTTAAAATTGAAAATAGTGATATTATAGGGGAACCTGCAATTACTAAGTTTGATAAGCAAGAAAATGGAAACATTGAAATTGAAATTCAAATCTCTTGTAGACCAACTGTTGATTTAGGTGATTATAAATCATTATTACCAGAAATTGAAGCAAAAGAAGTTACAGATGCAGAAGTTGATGAAAGAATCAATGTAATGGCATCACAAGGTACACCATTAGAAAAAATTAAAAGAAAAAGAATGGTAAAAGCTGGAGATCATGCAGTTATTGATTTTGAAGGTTTTAAAGATGGTGTAGCTTTTGATGGTGGTAAAGCAGAGAAGCATGTATTAGAGATTGGAAGTAATTCATTCATCCCAGGATTTGAAGATCAAGTAATTGGTATGAAATATGAGGATGAAAAAGATATTACAGTAACATTCCCAGAGCAATACCAATCAGCTGATTTAGCAGGTGCCGAAGTTGTATTTAAAGTAAAATTACATGAAATTCAAGAAAAAGTAGCTCCTGAAATCAATGATGAATTTGCTAAAAAAGTTTTAACAAACGAAGAAAATCCAACAGTTGAGATGTTAAAAGAAAAAATTGCTGAGCAAATTAAATCTGAAAAAATGGGTACATACTACAATGAAGAGTTAAAGCCAGCTTATTTACAAACACTTGTAGAAAAGATTGACTTTGTAGTTCCAACTTCAGTATTAGAACAAGAGATTAATCAAGCTTTAAATAATAAAGTAAGAGAGATGTCAGAAGAAGAATTAAATGCATTAAAAGAAGATCAAGCTAAAATTGAAGAGATGAGAGCAGAAGCTACTCCAGATGCTACAAATAGTGTAAAAGCTACATTTATTGTAGATGCATTAGCAAAAGCTGAATCTGTTGAAGTAACAGATCAAGAAGTTACTCAAACATTATATTATGAAGCGATGATGCAAGGTCAAGATGGACAAGCTTTAATCAAACAATATGAAGAAGCAGGTTACTTACCAGCTATTAAAATGTCAATGATTGAGCAAAAAGTTATCAATAAATTATTAGACGAAAAAGCAGGAAAATAATGTCTTACGTTCCAGTAGTTGTTGAACAAACAGGAAGAGGAGAGAGAAGTTACGACATCTACTCTCGTCTTTTAAAAGATAGAATCATCATGTTAAGTGGTGAAGTAAACGATGCAGTTGCTGCATCTATTGTTGCTCAACTTTTATTTTTAGAAGCTGATGATCCGGAAAAAGATATATTTTTATATATTAACTCTCCAGGTGGTGTAGTAACTGCTGGAATGAGTATGTTTGATACTATGAATTATATAAAGCCTGATGTATGTACTATTTGTATAGGTCAAGCTGCTTCTATGGGTGCTTTTTTATTAGCAGCAGGAGCTGATGGAAAAAGATTTGCATTACCAAATGCAAGAATTATGATACATCAACCAAGTGGGGGAGCTCAAGGTCAGTCTACTGATATTCAGATTCAAGCACAAGAGATACAAAGACTAAAAGACTCTTTAAATGAACTTTTATCAAAACATACTGGACAGTCTTTTGAAAAAGTTGAAGCTGATACAGAAAGAGATAATTTTATGAGTGCACAAGAAGCTTGTGATTATGGTCTTGTAGATAAAGTTATAGAAAAACATCAATAAGAAGAGAATAGAATGGTAAGAGAAATTTTAACTTATCCAAATATAATATTAAGAAAAAAATCTAGAGATGTGGAGGTTTTCGATGAAAGCCTTCATACTCTTTTAGATGATATGAATGATACAATGCACGCAAAGGGTGGTGTTGGACTAGCTGCTATCCAAATTGGTGTAGATTTAAATGTTTTAATTATTAATATCCCTGTCGATGAAGAAGATAGTGAAAATGATGATAAACAATTGCCTGAAAACTTAATAGAAGCTATTAATCCTGTTATTACACATAAAGATGGGGAATTGATTTTTAATGAGGGATGTTTAAGTGTACCTGGTTTTAATGCTGATGTAACAAGAGCAGAACATGTTATCGTTGAGTATTTTAATAGAGATGGACAAAAACAAACAATGGAAGCACATGACTTTTTAGCTGTTGCATGGCAACATGAAATGGAACACTTGCGTGGTCATCTATTTGTTGAAAACTTATCTTTTTTAAAAAGAAAGAAGTTTGAAAAAGAGTGGAAAAGAGAACTAAAAGAAAAATCTAAAGGTAGGAAATAATATGCAACAAGAACCAATGACAAGCAATGATTATGATAATTTAACACAAAGTTTAAATGATATGAAATTGGTTCATAGACCAAAAATCTTGGTTGCAATAGAAGAAGCAAGACAACTTGGTGACCTTAAAGAAAATGCTGAGTATCATGCAGCAAAAGAGGATCAAGCAAATATAAATAAAAGAATTGCAGAACTTGAAGATTTAATCACAAGAGTTATCATAATTGATCCTGCAACTTTAGGGCATCAAAAGATTAGTTTTGGTTCTACTGTTAAGCTTATTGATGTTTCAACTGATGAAGAGATAATATATACAATAGTATCTTCTCCTCATAGTAATCCAGAAATAGGAAATATATCTTTTCATTCTCCATTGGCAAAACAACTTTTAGGTAAAAGTGAAGGTGATGAATTTACAGCACAATTACCAGGTGGAAAAAAAGAGTTTGAGATAGAAGAAGTTTATTATGATGAGAGTAAACTAAGTTAGACTGTAAATATAACTTCAATAATAAAAAAGGTAAGGGTATTTTCTCTTACCTTTTTT
>CBFDEF010000073.1:0-7891 GCA_965603755.1 uncultured Arcobacteraceae bacterium | reverse complement strand
ATGAGATGGAAAATATGTGGGCTAAAAAACTTGGACTTAGTACTTTTGATGATGAATTATTTCGTGAGCTTGCAACACTTATGATCCAAACCAATGTGGATTATACTATCTTTTTTCGTGAACTATCAGAACTGCCTGTTGATATCGAAGCACTTAAAAAAAGTTTCTACAATGATATTAGCTTGGTTGAAGTGATCCAAAAGCGTTGGTCACAGTGGCTTGAAATTTGGAAATCAAAAATCAATAGTGCCAATCTACAAGAACTAACAGAGCAAATGAAACTAGTCAATCCTAAATATACTTTAAGAGAGTGGATTCTTGTACCTGCTTATAAAAAAGCTAAAGAGGGTGACTATTCAATACTTCGAGAACTTCAAGAAGTGATGACACAACCATACTGCGAACAATCAAAAGAGGTGGAAGAAAAATACTATAGATTGAAGCCATCAGAGTTTTTTGAGGTTGGTGGAATATCTCATGTAAGTTGTTCATCGTAAATATAACTAAAACCATTACAATCTGCCATCTTTTTAAAGAAAAATAAAAAAACTTGTTAAAATATCTTTATAAAATTTGGGAGTATTAATATGGAAAATTTAGTTATAGAAAATATAAATTCAAAGATTTATGAAATAAGAGGACAAAAAGTTATTCTAGATAGAGATTTAGCATTATTTTATCAAGTAGAAACAAGAAGATTAAAAGAACAAGTTAAAAGAAATATAGAAAGATTTCCAGATGACTTTATGTTTAAACTTACAAATGAAGAGATTAACTCTATGGTATCGCAAAATGCGATACCTTCAAAACAACATCTTGGAGGTAGTTTACCATTTGCTTTTACAGAGCAAGGTATTTCAATGTTAAGTGCAGTACTTAAGAGTAAAATAGCTGTAGATATAAGTATTCAAATTATGCGAACATTTGTTGAGATAAGAAGATACGCCCTCACCTACGAAGAACTAGCTAAAAAGATAAATGAAATCGAATCAAGAGTATCTAAAGGTGAACAAACTGATAACAAAATCATAGAAGTTTTAAATCAGCTTATGGCAAAGGATGATTCAAAACTTGGTAAAATTGGATTTATAAAATAAATAAACCCACCACTCTAAAATTAATCAACTATATAGTAAAATATCAAAAAAACAAATAGGTTGAAAATGGAAGATAAAATTATTGCTTATCAAGGTATTCAAGGTGCGTATTCACATCTTGCTTATAAAAATGTATTTCCTGATTCTTTGGCGATTGCTTGTGAGACTTTTCAAGATGCTATGAACTTAGTTGAAAATGGTGAAGCCCATATAGCTATGATACCTATTGAAAATTCAACTGCTGGTAGAGTTGAGGAGATATATAGGTTGATTCCTAAGATGAAGTTACATATTTTGGATGAACATTTTGAACAAGTAAAGCATTGTTTGTTGGCTTTAAAAGATACAAAAATAGAAGATATAAAGTATGTTTCATCTCATCCACAAGCTTTGGCACAATGTCATATAAAACTAAGTTCATATAACTTTGAACCAATTGCAAAGTTTGATACAGCAGGAGCAGCACAAGAGTTACTTGAACTAAATGATAAACAACACGCAGCAGTTGCATCTAGTTTAGCAGCCGAGCTTTATGATTTGGAAATTTTAGTTGATGATTTTGGTGATTTTAAAGGAAACACTACAAGATTTTTAATCCTTTCAAAAGAAAATCTTATCCCTATATATAAAAAAAATGAGTCATATATCACATCTTTGGTTTTTACAGTTAGAAATATACCTTCTGCTTTATATAAAGCTTTAGGTGGTTTTGCTACAAATGGTGTAAATCTTATTAAACTAGAGAGTTACTCTATGACTGGAAGCATGGATGCTAGTCAATTTCATGTTGATATTGATGGTCATACAGATGAGAAGCATCTACAAATCGCTTTAGATGAGTTAAAGTTTTTTGCAAATGAGGTGAAAGTTTTGGGAGTTTATAAAAGAAATCCTTACCGAGATCAAATGAAAGTTTATGAAGAATAATAGTGTTATGAAAAGTGTGTTATTTGTATGTTTAGGAAATATTTGCAGATCTCCATTGGCTCATGGTGTTGCTGCTGATTATATAGAAAAAAATGGTTTGGATATTTTAGTTGATAGTTGTGGTACAAGCGATTGGCATACGGGCGAAGCACCTTGCCATAACTCTATCAAAGTAGGTAGTTTACATAGTATTGATATATCATCTTTAGAAGCCAGACAAATAGTAAAAGATGATTTTGAGAAGTTTGATATGATTATAGCTTTAGATGATAGTAATGTCTCAAATATATTAAATCTAGGTTGCCCGCCACATAAGTTAACAAAGCTTGGACTTTATGGATATAAAAATCAAGATGTACCAGACCCTTACTTTTTTGATGGATTTGAAGGGTTTGAAAAAGTTTATACTATGATTGAAGAGTGTACAATAGAATTAATAAAAACAAATAAGAAAAATGACTAGGGGAATGATATGAGAGTGATATGTCCACACTGTTTAGAGATAAATAATGTACCAAAAAAAGATTCATATAAAAAAGCAAATTGTGGTAAATGTAAAAATTCATTACTTGAAAATAAACCTGTAGATTTATGTGGTTCAAACTTTGATGAGATAGTTGTAAACTGTGATTTGCCTATTATTATTGATTTTTGGGCTCCTTGGTGTGGTCCTTGTAAGATGATGACTCCAGTTTTTAAAGAGGTGGCTTCTTCATACCCTCTTAAAACTTTATTTGCAAAAGTAAATACTGAAGATCAACAACAACTAGGAGCTAGGTTTAATATCCAAAGTATCCCAACACTTATTATTTTTAAAGATGGGAAGGAAGTACAAAGAGTTTCTGGGGCATTAGATAAAGATAATTTATCACAATTTGTAAATAGCTACTTATAAAATCATATAAAGTTAATATATAATTGCATTATGCAATCTTTTTTAATATTCTAAAATATATCTGCTAATATCTCTCTACTTAAATATATTTAGAGGGGTAAGAGATGAAAATATGTGGAATAGAACTAAAATCAAACAATGCAATACTATCTATAATAGAGAGCTCAAATGAAGAGATAAACTATATAGATGTGAAACTAAAAAAAATCATTTTAGATAATGATGAGGATAAAAGTTCATTATTATCGTTTAAAAATGAGATAGAGAGTTTTTTAACTGAGAACCATATAGAAAAAGTAGCTATCAAAAAAAGGGCAAAAAAAGGTACCTTTGCAGGGGGTTCTATCACTTTTAAGATGGAAGCTGTTATTCAGTTAAACTCTATATGTGAAGTTAAGTTTATCTCTTCACAGGCTATTAGTAAATATACAAAGAAAAATGAGATAGAATTTCCAAGCTTATTAAATAAATATCAAGAACAATCATACCTGTCAGCAGTACTTTTAACATAAGATTAGTTTGATATAATATCCAATGTTAAATTTCTATGATTATCCACTATACAGACCACCAGCCGAAGCTAATAATATCATCATACAAGCTACTTATGGGTGTAGTTACAACAACTGTAGTTTTTGCTCTATGTATGTTGATAAAAAGTTTAAAGTACGAGAGATAGAAGATGTTTATAAAGAGATAGATATTTTAGCCTCCTCTTTTCCAAACGCTACAAAAGTTTTTTTAGCTGATGGAGATGCTTTAGCATTGGATAACTCTTATTTAGTAAAACTACTTAAATATTTATCTAGTGCATTTTTACGATTAAGAAGAGTCTCTTTATATGCAAGTACGCAAAATATACTTAAAAAAACTCATCAAGAATTAGAGCTTTTATATCAAAACAATTTAAAGCTTATCTATTTTGGAATAGAATCTGGAAATAACACCATTTTAAATAAGATTACAAAAGGTGTAACACAAAAGCAGATGATAGACTCTTTAAATAAAGTCTCAAAAGAAAAGATAAAAATATCTGCCACGGTTATACTTGGTATTGGTGGAAGTGTCTATTCAAAAGAGCATATAAATGATACAGCTTTTTTAGTAAACAATACAACTATAAACTATCTTTCAACTCTACAGTTAGGCTTAGATGATAGTATCAAAGATAAGTTTTATAAAAATTTTGATGATTTTAAAGTTATGGATGATGGTGAAATTATGATGGAACAAAAAAGTTTTATAGAGCTTTTAAATCCAACAAATAAAGTTATATTTCGTTCAAATCATGCTTCAAATGCATTTCATCTTTCTGGCACACTTCCAAAAGATAAACAAAAAATACTAAATGATATAAACTACGCTTTAGGTATAGGTGAAGATGCCTTTGTACCTAAAGACTATAGAGGGTTTTAGTCTTAGTTTAATAGCTCTATTAAATCAGAAAGCTTGTCGATTTTATGTGTAGCTTTTGAAAAATCTTGTGTTTTCGTAAATTCATTTTTAACCATCACACAATCTATCCCTGCACTATGAGCAGAGGTTAAACCTCTTTGGGAATCCTCTACAACTATAGCTTCCTTTTTTTCTCCATTAAATATTGATAACCCTTTTAAGTAAGGTTCAGGGTGTGGTTTAGCTCTTTGATAATCCTCTTCACAAAGTATAAAATCCATAAAATTAGTTATCCCTCTTTTATCGTGAATTATTTCAAAGTCAACTCTTCTTGAGGTTGTAACTATCCCCATTTTATACTTTTTTGATAGTTCATTTAATACATCATGAACATTTGGTATAACAATATCTTCTGTTCTTAAATACTCTTGATAGTATATATTTCTTTGTTTTCTTGCTATTACTATTTTATCTTCGCCGATACCTTTAGCTTGTGCTTTTTCCCAAGCAGTGCCACCTCTTGCCATAATCTTCATATAATCATCAAACTCTAAAGTAAGATTAAAAAACTCTTTTAAGGCTCTTTTGCTAGCTTCAAAGTACCACATCTCTGTCTCAACTAAAACGCCATCATTATCAAATAGTATATATTTTTTCATACTATTTATCTTCACCAAACATAACTGTTTTATCTTTAGCAATCTCTACATTATCTACAACTTGTATCTCTTTTATCGTATCTGTTGAAAAAAGATAATCAATATTTAAAATAATAGCTATAGCGACACAAGCTAAAAAAATCAATAAATATTTTAAATCAGTTTTGTTTTCTTCCATTTTTTACTCTTTCCTTTTTTTCCATAAATATTTAACATAATAGTATATTAAAACTGGCATAAGCAAAAATATTGCTATAAATAACTCTACATTACCTATAAAGAGATCTCTTGTTTGGTATATCATTATTAGTGCAAATATTGCCATTAGATATATTCTAAGTTTTGTATTATTTATATTTTTCATTATATTATAAACATTGCACTTTTTAATATCTCTTTTGTTAACTCTTCAGATGTCATATCTAAAATAGATATTGAATTTTCTAAGTTAAAAATAATTTTGTTTAATACCATATCAAAAGAGATATTTGAATGATTCAAAACAGACTCTTTTTTATTTTTAATATAAACTAGATTTTTTATATTTGCATAGTCTATATATTTGTTTTTATTATAACTGTTTTCTAACTCTATTTGCCAATTTTGTTGCCATGTATAAAATAAATATTTACCATTTTCATCTTTAGTATTATTGATTTTCCATCTTAATATCTGTAAGTTTTTATGACCTTTTTGTAACTTTTTTAAATCATATTCATAACTTGTAAACTTATGGTTTTTATCCATTAAATATATATCGTGTACTAACTTATATAAACCAACTATCAAATAATCATTTCTATTTTTTATATTTTTACTTGTATCAAAAGCATAGTTAAAATAATCAACATAATTTGTTAATACTTTGTTCTCTTGGGTATATAAAACTATATGGTTTTGTGATGACTTTATAGCTTGAATAAGTTGATTGTTGAGTTGTTTATTATAAGCGCTTGGGTTTCTTTTGTCTAGTTTTACTTTATATTTTAAGATTAGTTTTACAATATTTGAATAGTTTGTTTGAAGATATGAACTATCATCTGTTTGAAATATTTTTTTTACACCAATACTACTTGAAGTACAACCAGTAAATAAAACAAGTATAGCGATTAATATATATTTCATATTAGATTCTAATATAAAATATATAAAACGCTACTAAAAATAAATAATTATTACTTATTTTTCATCCTCTTTTGCATGCTCAACATATGCCATACCTCTTAAATGTTTTTGATACTCAGTCATATCAAAATCTTTCATATCAGATACACCATCTTCAATTGCAGCTTGTGCCACTGCTGATGCTACCCAGATAAGTACCTCTTTGTTAAAAGGCTTAGGGATGATATGGTTTTTTCCATACTCTAAACTTTGATCATCATATGCAGCTTTTACATAATACGGAATTGGTTGTTTTGCTAATTTTGCTAAAGCAACAGCTGCTGCCATTTTCATATTTTCTGTTATTTTTTTAGCTCGTACATCTAATGCACCTCTAAAAATAAATGGAAAACCAAGTACATTATTTACTTGATTTGGATAATCACTTCTTCCTGTCCCTATAATTGCATCATCTCTAGTCTCCATAATCTCTTCTGGGAAGATTTCTGGTGTTGGATTTGATAAAACAAGAATAATAGGACTTGGTGCCATTGAAGCCACCATCTCTTTAGAAACAGTTCCTGCAACACTTAAACCTAAAAGCATATCAGCATCTACTAAAGCATCTTTGATATTTTCATCATCTGTAGTAACTATAAACTCTTTTTTGTATTCATTTAAATCATCTCTTTTATGATTAATAACACCTTTACTATCACACATTAAGATATGTTTTGCTCCACATGCTTTATACATTTTTGCACAAGTCATAGCAGCAGCTCCTGCACCACTAATAACTATTTTCATATCTTCAATTTTTTTATTTACTAATTCAGAAGCGTTTAAAAGTGCTGCTGTAGTAATAATAGCCGTACCGTGTTGGTCATCATGCATTACAGGTATATCTACCCTTTTTTGTAACTCTCTTTCTATCTCAAAACATTTTGGAGCTTTTATATCTTCAAGGTTAATACCCCCAAAACTAGGACTAATAGCAACACAAATATCTATAATCTTTTGAGGGTCTTTTTCATCAAGTTCTATATCTACACCATCAACATTTGCAAACTTTTTAAATAGTACAACTTTACCTTCCATAACAGGTTTAGCACCCAATGGTCCAATATCACCTAGTCCTAAAACAGCAGTACCATCACTTATAACTGCAACAGTATTTCCTTTTGCAGTATATTTATATGCTAAACTTGGATCCTTTTCAATCTCTTTACATGGTATAGCAACACCTGGTGTGTATGCAATTGATAAGTCTCTTTGTGTTTCACATGTTTTTGTAATATCAGTCCCTATTTTACCACCAATGTGATATTTTAGTATCTCTTCATCTTTAAGATTCATATATATTCCTTAATATTTTAATTATTTTTTAATTCTTCAATTTTTTTATCAATTAGTTCTAATGTTCTAGTTTGTGTAGCATAAGATATTTCAGGTAACTCTCCACCCCATAACTTTTCTGCTTCTTCAAAACCTTTTACAATACCTTCTCTACCCTTTTCAAGTAGTTCAATATCATCGTTAGAAAAACTAAATACAAAATCAGCAACTCTTTGTGATGTTTGATCTACACCAAAGAAACCATCTTCACCGATTAAGTCTGTAGCCTCTTCAACACTTAGTTCTGTAATTGGTTTGCCATCATAACCTATATCAGATAAACTTAGTTCACCCTCAACCTCTTTACCAGATAAAAAATCCAATATATTATTTTGGGCTACACTATTATTCTTTGCTAGCTCTTCACTATTCATAGCAAACAAAATCACTTGAGCATTCATCGACAATGAAACCTCCAC
>CBFDEF010000072.1:0-8012 GCA_965603755.1 uncultured Arcobacteraceae bacterium | reverse complement strand
AGCCAAATGGCAAATGATTTAGTAGCAGATGCATCTGCTAAGAAATTTAATTAAGAGCAAAGTAGGATATTTCAAAAAATTCTATTTTTAAGTACAATTATTATAAAAAGGTATTAATTTATATTTAAAATTTATAAAATAATATTCTAAAATTATATAATATTTAATAGTTATATTTATTATCAAATGATTGGATAGACCTAAGGAGTACATAGTTAGTAAATTTATTTTCTATAAAACTACAATACAAATTAAACATCATTATTAAGTGAAATTATAGTATCATAATAAAAATAATAAAATTATGGTAGTGGATAAATGACAAATTTAGAAAATGAAAACTTAGAATTAAAAACTTATATTGAATCTTTAAAAGAGTCAAATATTGAAAAGATGACAACAATAAGTAAACTTAATTCTATAGGGGTTAGTCTTGCTACACAAAGTGATGTCTCTTCAATTCTAAAAAATATACTACTAAATATAAAAGAGTTTACAAATGCTGATGGAGGTACTATCTATATAGCATATGGTGATAAACTTACTTTTAAACATGTATTAAACGACACACTAAACATAATTCAAGATGATAGTGATGATTTAGATGATGTATGGAACTATCTTGAGATAAAAGAAGAAAACCAAAACATGGTTGCTGTTAAATGTGCATTAACTAAAGAGATAATTAAAATCGATGATGTTCAAAATAATGATATTTTTGATTTCTCAGGAACAAAAGCATTTGATGCAAAAACTGGGTATTTATCAAAATCTATGTTAGTTATACCTATGATTGGTGATGACAACACTTTAGTTGGTGTTTTACAACTTATAAATAAGCTAGATATATGCACGAAAGAGATTTTAGGATTTACTAAAGATGATGAAAACCTAGCACACTCTTTGGCATCACAGGCATCAGTTGCCGTAAATAAATTCAGACAAGATAAACTGATCATGCAACAATCAAAAATGGCAGCAATGGGTGAGATGATTGATGCTATTGCACACCAATGGAAACAACCTTTAAATGTAATAAATATTGAAGCTTCAGAACTAGAGATGAATCTTAATTTTGGTTTTGATATAGATAATGATATGTTAATGAATTTAGCAAAAAACACACAAAATCAAGTTGCTCACTTACTTAGTACACTTGATGAATTTAGATCATTTTTAAGACCTGACAAAGCTAAGGAAAAGATAAACATATCAACTTTGATAAAATCTGTACTTGTTTTATTAAAAGATGATTTAATTACAAATGGGATAGAAACAGAAATTATTGGTAATGAACACTTAGAGTTTGAAGTAATTGTTAATGAGGTTAAACATATATTTATAAATCTTGTAAGCAATTCAAAAGATGCGTTTAATAGTAATAAAATAGAAGATAGAAGATTAATTTTTAATATTTTAGAAAAAAAAGGCTATAACTCTATAGAGATTACAGATACAGCTGGTGGGATTCCTAGTAATGTTATAGATGATATTTTCAAAGCAAATGTTACGACAAAAGAAGAGGGAAAAGGTACTGGTATAGGTCTATATATGTCAACACAAATTGCTCAAAAAAATGGCGGTGATATAAGTGTTAAAAATGTATCTAATATAAATAATATAGAAGAGTTATGTGGTGCAAGATTTACTTTTAATATTGCAAACACATAGGATAAAGGTAGTATCATGAAAATAACAAATCCAGCACTAAAACAGCTATTAAAAGTAAGAAGAGGTGTAGATTTTTTTAAAAATCTTACAGAATTAGAGATTCAAGAGATTGTTTTCAACATTAGATTTAGAAAATTCACTGCAGGTGAAATATTATTTAAAGAGGGTGCTAGAGATAACAAAGAGTTATATTTTTTAATCCAAGGTAGTGTCGATATTGCTATTTTAAACCATCAAACACTAAAACAGATGGTTGTGGCTACTCTTGACAAAGCAATGCTTTTTGGTGAGATGAGAGCATTGATTAATGAACCAAGAACTGCAACTGCAAAAGCTGGAGAAAGTGGTGTTATTTTAATTACTTTTAATCTTAAAGAATCAAGTGAAGAGGTAAGTCCTCTGGCATTTGCTAAGTTTTATAAAAATGTTAGTAGAATTTTAGCAAAGAAGGTTATGGAGATGAATAAAAAACTAGAAAAATAATTTCCTTTGCTTTTTATCTAATTCTATCCTTTAGTTGTATGAGCAAAAACACCATTAAAATCTTTTGGTGGTTCCTCAATATAATGTTCACATCTTTCAATATACATTTTATAAACATTTTTGTTTGTTTTGTCTTCCCACTTATCTACATCTTTAAATATTACTAATGCTTCATCAAACTTTGCATCTTTATATAGATTAATTGCTTTATTGTAAAGTTCTAACTCTTCATCAAGTCTTGCTCTACTTACCTTATAAAGTTTATGGTGTGATTCATCCCTATCATAATCAATAACCTGCCATATCTCAATTGGTTCACTTTTACCTTTAACAGTTACTAAATCTAAAAATCTAAATATAAACTTTCCTGTTAATTGCTCTTTAGTAAAACTTGAAATATTACATAAAGAGTTATAATATTTACAAAGCGATTCCAGTCTTGCACCTAAATTTACAGGATCACCAATAACAGTATAATCACTTCTTTGGGTACTTCCCATCTCCCCTGCAACTGCAACACCAGTATTAAGCCCTATTCCTATTTCTATAGGCTCTACACCATTTTTTGCACTCATTTCACAAACAGCTTGAAATCTTTCATCAGCTTTAATTTTTGCATTAAGGGCATCTAGCATATGAAGTTGTTCCATTGTTGCAGTTAAAGCTCTTTGTGCATGATCTGGTACATCCCCAGGGGCATTCCAATATGCCATAATAGCATCACCAATAAATTTATCAACAGTACCATGCTCTTTAATAATAATATCAGTCATTGGATCCATATATTCATTTAAAAATTCAATTAAAACTTTTGCATTTGGCATAGCTTCTGAGATATTTGTAAAATTTCTTACATCACTAAAAAATACTGTTATCTCTTTACTCATTGCTGAAAATGAATCACTATCTGGATTTGCCAATAGTGATTCCATAACCTCTTTGGAAACTTTTGATGCAAACTTACCTTTTATAGCTTTTGTTTGTTTAGTTTCTAAAAAATAGTTTAATGTAATAGCAGAAATTAAAGATGTAAGTACAGCTAGAATAGGAAACAAAATACTTAATATAACACCTTTAATTAAAAATAATACTGTACCTTTGAATAATATAAAATATATCATATATAAATCTGCTGCTAATAATCCAATAACTATTGGAATAGCAATTGTTAATGGTACATAAGCAATAATCATAATTGTTAAAAATACAAGTATTAGAATATGTAAAATATCAACAGTATTAAGTTCTGGTGTTTTTGCAATATAATTATCTGTTAAAATATCCTCTATTACATTTGCATGAACTTCAACCCCAGGATATACAGAATCAAATGCTGTTGATCTAAGATCCATTAAACCAGCGGCACTCGTTCCTATAATTGCTATTTTACCTGCAATATCTTCAGGATTAAATTTATTTTCAATAATATCAGATGCAGATATATAATCAAATGTTTTGCCCTCACCTTTAAAATTAACTATTATTTTTCCACTTCTATTTGTAGGTATAACAAAATCGCCAACTGAGACTGTTTCGACACCTTCATTATTATATTGAACAGTAACTTTTTTACTACCACTTATTGCACGAATTGTTTCTAAGGCAAGTGAGGAATAAAGTTGATCATCGTATCTTATAAGCAATGGAACACTTCTAATAATACCAGAGTCATCAGCAAGATTATTGAAAAATCCACTTGAATATGAATTATCTTGCACTATTGGAATATTTAATATTGTTCCAAATGCTTTTGGTATAGCATCTTTATTAATCTCATTTCTTCCTCTTTCTATAAACATAGCTTCAATATCAGGAGATTTTGTATCTTGAAAACCATCTTTAGACATGTAAAATTGATAACCAAGTATAGTGGGTGTTTGAGAAACAGTTTGAGCAAAAATCGTATCAGAATCAGGTAATTCTTTATCCGTTTTAATACCAAATTTTTCTATAAATTTAGCAGGGTTCTTACCATCTTCTTCAGCAAATACCATATCAAAAGTAATTATTCCAACTTCTGCATTGGTAAGATTAACAAGAAGTTCAGAAATTATGTCCCTACTCCAAGGCCATTGTCCTATTTTGTTTAGTGATTTATCATCTAAATCAACAATTACAACATTACCACTAACATCCTCAGCCCCTCTAAGAACAAACATATAATCTCTCAATTGTTTATCAAATGATTCAAGTGATTTAGGAATATATTCATATGTAAAAGAGAGTGATACTGATACAACAATAATTGTAATAAAATATATTACGAACTTTTTAAGGTATTTTTTTAAATTCATTTAAATTATCTTTAAAATTCAACTACATCTTGTGCTTCAAGAATGGTACCATTATTTAACAATACATCAGATTTAATTATCTCTGTTAAAAGCTCAACTTTATATGATGGTTTAATATGGTTTACATGTATAGTGATATCATCTCGTTTTAACTTTTTTAGCTCTTCTAGTAAAAGTGCAGGTGTTAAATGTTTACTATCAAAGGCTAACTGCGCCATTCTTGAAGGGAAAGAAACATCTATAATTACTGCTGTAATTTTTTTATTATTATTTACCTCTTCCCATATAGTATCACAACAATATGTATCAGAAGTAAATAATATAGCACTATTATCTTTCTCAATAACAAAGCCATTACTTGATGGAGTATGATTATTAGGGATAGCTTTAATCTTACACCCATCTACTTCAACAACTTCATCTAATTTAATCTCTATTAATTCAATAGATGGAGTTTGTGTACCTATAAGATTAATAGTGGTAAAATCTGGCCAAATATCCCAATTTAAAATATACTTATGAATATCATCAAGTGTTTTCCGTTGTGAATAAATTTTAAGAGACTCCGTTCTTGTTTCAAATGTAGCATCAATTAAAAAACCTATATCGTTAATATGATCAAGATGAGAATGTGTTATAAAAAGATGATTAACATTTTTTATACCATTTCCTAAACCTTCTAAAATATTACCAGCATCTAAAACAACCTCTTTTGATAATTGTAATGATGTAAGTTGCATATTAGTAGCTTTACCACCGTAAGCACCTAAAATTTTAATTGATGAATTACTCATTATTTCCCCTTTTTTAAGTATCTAATAATATCTTCTACAAGATTTATCTGTTTTTTCTTAATATCTTTTACATCATCTATATCAAAAAATTTAACTTCACTATTTTCCCAACATAAAAAATGATCTAATAACTTATCATTTATAAAATTGTGTTCAATTTTTTTTACATTTTTATAATTAACCAAATAAATTCCTATATTTTTTGTTTCATTTATTTGTTCAAAATAGTTTTCTAAATATTTGTATTCAACCTTAATGCCACTCTCTTCAAAAAACTCCCTTATTGCAGTTTGTTTTTTTGATTCATTTTCATCTTGTACACCTTTTAAAAAACCCCATCTATTTTTGCTTTTAACAGATTTACAAAGTAATATTTTAATACCTTTTGGTTCATTCTTGTACAAACATATGCCGTAAGCTTTTATTTTATGTTCCATTTAGTTGACTCTTTTTCTATAAAGATAATTTGTTATAGTAAATAACACAACTAAGGGAACTATTATAGCAATTTCAGCTAAAACAATACTTCCTAAAGCAAGTTTTTGCAATAAAAATATAATTCCCCATATACAAAGTGTAAAAAATACTGCAATTGATATAAATTTTGCAACATTAAAAAACCTACTACTTACACCACTAAAAATAAATATTATAACCAAAAGAGGAATTATAAAAAATGGAATTAAAGTTTGTGCATATAAAATTGCTCTTATTTTATTTGTATTAAAATTTTGATCATCCAGTAATAATATTGTTTTAACTGCATCTAAAATTGAGAATTGAACATTTGCTTTATATACATTATTTATAATTTTTGGCTCAAAACCCTCTAGTGTATATAAAAATTTCTCATATGATATCTCTAGCTTTGAATCATCCCAATCAACAACTTCTGGTTTTTTAGTAATTTTTGTGTCTGTTACATACCATTTATTATTTTGATAATATGCTTTTTTTCCAACAATAGTTTCAACTAAATCATTATTTTTAATTTTAAATATATGTATATCTATAGCTTTTTTCTCTAATGGATATAATTTATTAAAATATACAAAATATTCATTATATTTTAAAAATATATTTGATTGTTCATTAACAAAATATTCATTATTTAAAATCTTTTGTTTTTGTTCATACGAGTATGCTAAAGGTGTAGCTTGTAGTATAATTAAAACTAATGTTATTAATAGTGATATATTTATAACAGGGGTTAAAATTTGCTTTTGTGAAATACCCAAAGCATGAAAACTTACTAATTCATTATTTTTAATAAATACAGTTAGTGTTACAATCCATGCAAATACCAATGATAATGGTAATGTTATAGTTAAAGTAAAAAAAGCATTATAAAGAAGATACAATAGTTGTAAATTTGCAGAGTTTGGTAGCTTTCCAAAGTTTTGTAAGAAATCTATCCCAATAAAAAACAGTTCCAAAGATAGTAGAATAATAAAAAAATATTTTATAAACTTTGATAAAATATATTTTGTTAAAATATTCATTTTAAGCCTTAATTGTATAAGTTGATTTAACTTCCTCTAATGATAACTTTTCTAAAGCATCTATAGCTTTTATACAATGGTTAATTATACCTTGAAGTTTATCAAATTCTGATAAAGAAAAGTTACTTAGTACAAAATCTGCAATATCTTTTTTATCCTCTGGCTTACCAATACCCACTCTTACTCGAATATAATCTTTTCCTATATGAGAGTCAATAGATTTTAATCCATTATGACCACCATGACCACCATCAATTTTAAATTTTACTGTTCCAAAAGGTAAGTCTAAATCATCGTGTACTATTATAATATTTTTATTTTCAATATTATAATACTCTACGATATTTAAAATAGATTCTCCAGAAAGATTCATATATGTTTGTGGTTTTGCATAAATATTTGTTGAATGTTTTTTAACTATTGATTTGAAGTTTGGATTATTTATATTTGTAGGTTGTAGGTTTCTGATTATCTCATCGATAATCATAAAACCTACATTATGTCTAGTTTTTGTATATTTATCACCTGGATTACCAAGTCCAGCGATTAAGTACATTAACTTAAAGCTTTAATTATTTAGCTTTAATCATACCAACAATTGGTACTCTTGGGTCTAAGAAACACTCTACACCGTTAGGTAATTTTAAATCTCTTACTAAATAGTTATCACCAGTATCTAAATCAGTTACATTAAAGTGAAAAGACTCTGGTAAGTTTTCAATTGTACATTTTACTGCAACTCTTTTTCTATGGAAAGCTAAAAGACCTTTATTTTTAAGACCTTTAGGAGTTCCTTCAATTGTAACTGGTACATGGTAAGTTGCTCTTACACCTGGTTGTGCAATCATTAAATCAACATGAACAAGTGCAGAAGTAATTGGATGTCTTTGGTACTCTTGTACAACTACTTTATAAGTAGTTCCAGCAATTTCTACATCAAAAGCAACATTTTCTTTTGCTTTTAAAAATCTAATATAGTCATTTAATTTAAAAGCTGCATTAACATTTTCGCACCCTTTTCCATAAATGTTAGCAATTAGATAACCATCTCGTTTTAGTTGTTTTGTCGATTGTTTTACGATACTATCTCTAAGTATACCTTGTAACATTTTGTTTCCTTGTTTTAATTTATAAATTCAAGAGCTATTATTAAGCTCGTGTGTGTCGGGATTTTATCTAAAATTAATTTAAAATAATATTAAATTGATTTTAAAACTACTCAGCCCTCTTCCACTCTTTATATAACGCTTCATGCTCTGCTATCTCTT
>CBFDEF010000071.1:0-8075 GCA_965603755.1 uncultured Arcobacteraceae bacterium | reverse complement strand
GTGTTAAAAATCTTCCAAATAAAGTAAAAACTATTATGAGTAAGAAACCTGATATTATATTGGTTGCAAGTACACCTGCTACGCAAGAGGTTAAAAAACAAAACAAAGGTATCCCTGTAATATTTTGTCCAGTAAATGATCCTGTTGGGGCAAATATCTTACAAAATACAAATAGACCAGAAGGTGATATTACAGGGGTAAGACTACCTGTAGGGGATCATAAAAGAACAGAATGGCTCTATCAAATTGCACCTAATATTAAAAATGTTTTTGTTCCATTTACCCCAAAAGACAAATCATCAAAAGTATCAAGAGATAATATACAAACAATAGCAAAAGAGTTAGGTTTTAATATTATTGAAAATGCTTTAGAAGATGAAAGCAAAATTGATCAGTTTATAAAAAATATACCTGATAATATTGATGCGATTATTTTACCAAGGGATTCAATAATTGAATCAAAAATTGAAAAATTTGTTAATTATTCAATTAAGAACAAGATACCTTTAAGTGTTCCAAGTTATCAGCATGTGCAAAAAGGGGGACTCTATACTTATGGATTTATACATAAAGAGTTGGGAAAAGATGCTGCAAAGATGGCCGATAAGATACTAAAAGGTGTAAATGTTAAAGATTTGCCTGTAAAGTTTGGAGCTGCTTATTTAGTACTAAATAAAAAAACTGCTAAACAGATTGGTATAAAATTTAACAATGATATATTGAGTAATGCTAAACTTATAATAAAAGAATAGATTTTACTATAAAAAAATTAGTAGAATCTAAAAAGATTAACATAACGACGAAGAATTTTGTAATTATTTTAAATATTACACTAATATTACATTGTTTTGATATAATATAGAAATTTTATTTTAGAAAGAAGAAAATGTATTTATTTTTATACCCTTTAATTTTTTTATTGACAATTTTGTCTGCTAATGCATCCGAATTTGATATAAAAGCATTTGGAACTATTGGTGCTGTCTACAATGATAGTGATTATTATATTTATAGAAAACATTCTTTACAAAAAGATGGTTCATCTAAAGATTTAGATTTTAAAACTGATACATTACTTGGTTTACAAGTTTCAAACTACTTTAATGACAACTATTCAATAATATTGCAAAGTATTATAAAAAAAGATTATCAAGACAAAATAAAAGCAACAATTGATTGGGGATACATAAAATATGACAGTCAAGAAAATTTTATATTTAAAGTTGGAAAAATACGAACACCGTATTATAAAAACTCAGATAACTTAAATATTGGTTATACAAATTTAATGATAAGAGAGCCTATTGAGGTATATGGGCAAGTACCATTCTCTTCATACAATGGTGTAGAGTTAATTTACTCAAATGTAATAGATAAATATTTTTATACAATACAAGCAAATTATGGAAAAGAGAATTTAGTTGTTCCTATACATTCTGTTAATCAAGAGGTTAATGTAGAGTTAGATAATCTTTATGCATTTAATTTTACCTTTGGAACAAATGAATTACAGTTTAGAACAACATATCTTAATGCAGATATAAGTGCATCAAATGATATGTTAGATCAACTATTTAATGGTTTAAGAGCATTTGGTTTAAATGAGTTAGCAAATAGATATGAATTAAAAGATAAAAATTCAGAGTATTTAGGTTTTGGTTTATTTGCCAATTATAATAATTTTATTTTTTCTAGTGAATATGGGCAAAGAAAACTTCCAAGTTTTTATGGTAATTTACATGGGTATTATATGACACTAGGATATAGTTTTGATGATTTTATCCCTTATATATCTTATTCTAAAAGTAAAATGGATGAAGTTACATACGAAGCAAATACTGTTTCAACTGAACTAAATTATTTACTAAGTATTCAAAATGTTGCACAATCTACAAAAAAAATAGGTTTTAAATATTTTTTAAATGAAAATTTAGATTTAAAATTTCAGTATGAATATATCACACCACAAGGTGATTATGGTGGTTTTTATATAGGTGATTCAAAAGAATCAAAGAGTCTAAATGTTTATTCATTTGCACTAGATTTTATATTTTAGGTATTAGATTATGAAGATATTATCAATCCTATTTTTAAGTAGCCATATATTGTTTTCACAAGTTGTAATAGTAACTAATAAAAACTCTGATATAGATAGTTTATCTCATGAGTATATACAATATTTGTATTTAGCAAAAACAACTAAAGTTGATAATATTAAAATTAAACCACTATTATCAAAAGATAAAGTTTTACATACATTATTTATAAATAATATTCTAAATAAAACTACATCTCAATACAACAGTTATTGGGCTAGATTAGTTTTCACAGGTAGAAAGTCTATCTCAAAAAAACTAGATCATAATGAAATTATTAAATCTCTTGATAATTTAAATACAATTGCTTATGTGAAAAAAAATAAATTACAAGAAAATTGGAAAATAATTTATGAAAAAGAATAAAAATTATATAAAAAAAATCAGCACATACTATGACTCACTATCAATATTAAAAAAGTTTCTGTTAGCTCCGATATTAAGTGTACTATTTATACTACCTTTTTATATTTATATATTGTCAAATACAGTTGATATGAAATCAGATATGGAACAAATAAATAGTGAACTTGTCCCTTTATACGAATCTACTTTCGAGAATATTATTCTTTTAGAAAAGATATTAAATGAATTAAATAATGCAGTAGTTTCAAAAGAGTTAGATTGGGTGAATGGTACTGATATTCATGCCAATAAAATTAGAACAAATATTAAAATGTATTTTCATGGTAACTATACAAATGAGGCAAAAATAATATTAAAATCCTTTGATGAGTATATCAAATCTGCAAAAAATGTATCAATAAAGCTAATAAATAATAATTATAACTATGAAAATATCAATAAAGATACAGTAGAGTTAGTGAAAAAATATAATAATATTTTTGGATTATTAAATAATCTAAAATTTAAACTTAAAAATAATATAGAACAAAATATAAACTCAATATATAAAAGCTCTAATTCTATAGTATCTAAGGGTAGTTATATTTTTATAGTGTGGTTTATAGTATCTATTCTTATTGTATATTATGTATATCGTGATTTAGAATTTAGAATTAACCAAATAGTAGAACAAACAAAGCAAATAGCATCTGGAGATGCTGATTTTAATAAAAGACTTTGCTTAGTCTCTTATGATGAATTTGGAAAAATTGTCCGTTCTATTAATATATTTATTAATAAACTTCATAAAAACCACGAAGAACTAGCTCTTGCAAAAGATAAGTTAAACCAGTTATATGTAGTAGATCAACTAACTCAACTTTATAATAGAATAAAAATTGATGAAATTATGGATATAGAGTTAATAAGAACTAAAAGATATGGTAGTATATTTTCAATAATTTTAATAGACATAGATCATTTTAAATTAGTCAACGATACTTATGGACATATTGTTGGAGATAGTGTCTTAAAAGAGTTTGCATCAATACTTAAAGCTAATGTAAGAGATTCTGATTGTGTTGGAAGATGGGGTGGTGAAGAGTTTATTATTGTTTGTATTGAAACAGATACAAATGGTGCTGTTTTAGTTGCTGAAAAATTAAGAGATGAGATAGAAAAGTTTAACTTTACTACAGTTGGTAATAAAACTGCAAGTTTTGGAGTTTCAAGTAGTGGAAAAAATATTGATGAAACAATTATTCTAGATAATGCAGATAAGGCATTATATAAAGCAAAAAACTCAGGTCGTAATCAAGTTATAAGTTATTCTAATTTATAGTAAGTTAAAATGAGTTTATTATTTTATCGGTAAACTAATCGTAAACTCAGCACCAGTATATTTTTTACCTTTATATTCATAACTTGTATTCTTAGCTTCAATAGTTCCACCCATACCATCTACAATTAGATTATAAGTCATATGTAGTCCTAGTCCCGTCCCTTGAGATTGATGTTTGGTTGTAAAGTATGGTTCAAATATTTTAGGTAATATATCTTCTGCTATACCTTCTGCATTATCTTTGATTTTTATAACTACAATTTTTTCTTCTTTTATAGATGTTGATATAAATATAAATTTATTTTCAATCTCTTTTTTAACTAATATATCTTTTGCATTGTTAAATATATTTATTAAACACTGAGTTAACTCATTTTCATATCCATATATTTGAATATCTTTTTGTAAATCTAATATTATATTTATATTATTACATTTAATTGAACCATCAACTAAATGTAAAAAGCTATTAAGATTATCTGATAAATCATATTTTGATTTCTCTCTATTTCCTTTTATAAAGTTTCTAAAATCATTTATCGTTTTTGATAAATATTGAGCATTATTGTTGATAGTATCACAAGTTTTAATAATCTCTTTATCATCTAAAGTACCAAACTCTATTTGTATTTTCATACCGGTACTAGCTGTTGATATTACTGACAATGGTTGTCTCCACTGATGAGCTATGTTTCCAATCATTTCACCCATAGAAGCTAGTTTTTCAGATTGAAATAATTTTTCTTGTATCATTTTGTTTTTTTCTACTTCTTCGTGAATTTTTAATTCAAGGTTCTTGTTTAAGTTATCAAGCTCTTTTGTTTTTTCTTTAACACTAATATTTAAAAGTTCTTTTTGATTAAGTACTCTATAAATAATTTAAAATAATATAATCAATACAATAAATGAGATAATTTGTATAGTTTTTGCATTGTCACTGGTCATCTTAATAAATTTATTATCTTCATCATATTCAACTAACCATGCAACGATTTTATGGCTTATTACATCCTCAATAGGATAAAACGAATATGAATCAATATGATTTCCATGATGCAGTGTATAGACAGAAAACTTATCCCCTTTTTCCATTTTATCTTTGATCGCATTCTTTAAAGGTTGGAGGTTTTTAGAGTTTTCTATTATACATTTTTCTTTAGTATGATTCTCTGTCATAGTTATCATAAAACCGTCATTTTCAGCACTTTTAAGATATTTTAATACTAAGTCATCTCTTTTCCATGCTCTAGAGCTAAAAATATTTTTATTTACTAAAAAATGTGTGTGTATTTGACTTACATTAGTTAATTGTTCTTGTAGTATCTCACTTGAATATGATATCTCAATAGCTCCTATGTGATCACCATTTTCATCAAAAATTGGATAAGAGTTTCTAAATCCATGTGCTGTTCTACCTTGAGTAAAACCATGAATAGATTTCTTATATTTATTTACATATTTAAAATCAGCCCTTATATTAGTTAAGTTGTCTCCATACTTTGCAGGTTTATGCATCCGTAAAAATACAGTGTTGTCAGGTAGTACAAAATGATATTGAAGCACACCTTTTTGTTTCAATATATTATATTTTTCAGTAAGTATTTTTTTAAGTTTCTCTCTTAAAATACTTAATTTATCTTCATTTTTTATTTGATTAACTTGGGATAAAATATCTATCACTTCTTTAACATTTATTGTTGAATTATAAGTAGCGTCTGCTGATATTTTTTGATTGTTTAATATAACTTTATAGTGTGTTTCTAAATTTTTTAGATTACCATCTAAAGCTATTTGAATTCTTTGTTCTTTATTGGAATTAACAAGCTTATATACTGTAAAATTTAGTATTAAAAATACACCCAAAAGTAAAAGTATTATTATATGTCTTTTTTTCATTTTATATCATTACCAATCCAATAATATTAATTATATCATAAAGTAATTAATATTATTATAACAACTAATTAAGTTAATTTAATGATTAGTTTGACATACAAAAAATTTATAATTATTTTATAGATATATATTCATTGGACTTTAGATATAATTAAAATGTAGTAGATAAGAATGGACTACATTTAAATAGTTCAATCAGTGTTAGATTTAAACTAATACTAACAAATTAAGTTATCAGGTGGGGTTTAAATGAAAATATTTATATATATTTTAGTAATATATTGGTCTATGATAATAAATTTAAATGCTAATGAATATGAAAAAGAGATACTAAAAATAGTTTGTTCTAATTCAATAAAGAAAGAATTTACTATAGAAATAAATAGTAATAAATTAAATCTTAGCGAAGATGCAATTCAAGATAATATAGGTGGTTATGTAGATATACCTGAAGATAAATATTATTTAAAAACAAAAGATAAATTGTTTTATTTAAATGGTATAGTTGAAACTAACTATAACAATAATATTAATAAGTTTATATCTATTGTAAATAATAGTTCAAATAAAACTATAAGTATTAAAGAACTTTATAATTTAAAAAATAATAAAGATTTAAAACTTATTCAAAAAATCATTCTTGATAATAACAATAAAACAAACGATTTTAGTTCTAAAACTACAACTAATATTTTAAATATTTATTTTGATGAAAAGCTATTTAATAATGAATATAATAGATGTAATTTAAAGGATAAAGTATTAAAATAATCTCATAGATATACGAAATTATTTTAAAAGAAGATTATTTTTTATTTTTTTTCTTAGAAGCTTTTGCCATTTTTGCTCTTTTCTTAGCTTTCTTTTTTGCTAATTGTAAGTTTGCAGCTTTTCTAGCATTTATAATTTGTTCTTCTTGATTTCTTTCTTGTGAAAATGCAACTTTAATAGCATTTTTATTTTGATTTCCTGTTGCAGCAATTTTTTCTGCCTTAATTGTTTTTACACTTGAGGTATTTGATTTTGCCATTGTTTGCCTTAATTAATAATTTTGCTATTATATTTAAAAACTAATAAAAAGTAAGTTATGACCATATTTTTTTTGAAAACAGTGTTAATCCATAACCAACACTTGTAAAAACATCGGTATGAACAATTTTTTCCTTTGTAAAATACTTTTCATAGAGTGCTTTTACTTCAGGAACTAATGTAGACCCACCTGTCAAAAATACTTTATCTATTTTTTCAAAAGAGGTATTTGCTAGCTTTATTGTTTCATGTAAAGCTTTATCAATCTGGCGAATATCATTATAAATAGTTTTATTAAAACTTTCTCTACTTAAATTTAATAAAAAAGGATCACTAAAAATATCCATATTCATCTGTGTTGTTTGGTTTGAAGATAGATCCATTTTTCCATTCATTATTATATTGGAAAAATCAAAAAATAGATTATCCTGAATCAGCTCTAGTAACCTTTGAATCTTTTCTTTTTCATGTGACTTTGGAATCAATTCTTTAAGTTTATTAATAGTTTTTTGATTAATTAGTTTTTGAAACAAATGCCATTGGGGTAAGTCATGATAAAATAAAGATGGCACTTCAGTATTTTTGTTAAGACTGTTATATAAACTTCCTTTACCTAATAATGGAGAAATATAATTTTTTATAATACTAGAATCAAAACTATTTCCACCAACATAAACACCATGATTAGATAAAATATCATCACTTCTATCTATTTTATTATTGTTTTTATCAACTTTTATTACTGAATAATCAGTAGTTCCTCCACCAATATCCACAACTAATATAATCTCCTCTTTTTGAACTTTTTCTTCATAAGATAAAGCCCCTGCAATTGGTTCATATTGGAACACAATCTCTTTAAATCCAGCTTTTAAAGCTGCATTCTTTAATCTATCTTCTGCTTTTTTATCCAAAGCTTTATCAAAGTCATTAAATCGTACTGGCCTACCTAGTACAACATTTTGGATTTCAGTATTAATATTACTTTCCATTTTATTTTTAAATCTTTTTAACATTATTGATATTAAGTCTTCAACTAAATAACTTTTTGTACCTAAAATAATTTCAATATTATCTTCACTACCCAAAAAAGATTTTAATGACTGTAAATATCTACCATTTACACCATCATTAATTTCAGAAAAAGCATCACTTCCAATATAAAAACTATGGTCTTCAAAACTATAAAATAGCACCGACCTTGTTTCTAGTTTATTTTTATCTAAATTAATCATATTTATTTCATTATTATAATTGATTCCAGCAACAGAATTAGTAGTTCCAAAATCAATAGCAGAAGTAACCATATCATACCTTATAGTATATTTTACGGAATAATACAAAAAATATACTAAAAACAAATTTAT
>CBFDEF010000070.1:0-8077 GCA_965603755.1 uncultured Arcobacteraceae bacterium | reverse complement strand
ACAATTACAAATACAATTGAAAAGTTTTCGTATACATCGATAATATCTTCTAGAATAAGTGGAGATAGGGCAAATCCATTTATCCCATTACAACATTTTCCGTCACAACTACTGCAATTATCAAAATGTAGATTGGAATCTTTTACACTAATAAAACTGTTTATATTATACATATTAAACCCTATAAAATAATATTTAGTTTTATAGTATATCTAAAAATAAGTGTTTTAATACTCCCTAAACGTATAATTCCCTATAATGTCAAAATTTTAAAAGAAAACTATAAAGGTTAAATAATATGATGACTAAAAGGAATTGCCATGCAAAATAAATTTGTAGGAGCTCATGTAAGTATGAGCGGTGGTGTACAAAATGCACCTTTAAATGCTATGAAAATAGGGGCAAATGCTTTTGCTCTTTTTACTAAAAATCAAAAAAGATGGGAAGCTAAACCATTTGATACAAAAACTTTAGATGCTTGGTTTAAAAACCTTGAACTTTCAGGAATCTTGCCTAAACATATTTTACCACACGACAGTTACTTAATAAATCTTGGAAATCCAGATCCAGAAAAACTTGAAAAATCAAGAAATGCATTTATCGATGAACTTGAACGTTGTGATATACTTGGGCTTGATAGACTTAATTTTCATCCAGGAAGCCATTTACAAAAATTTGGTAAAAAAGATCCAGAATATAATGAAAAAATACATTATGCAGAGTTAGAGTGTTTAGATTTAATAGCAGAATCTATAAATATAGCACTTGATAAAACAAAAAATGTAAAAGCAGTTATAGAAAATACAGCAGGACAAGGTACAAATCTTGGATATAAATTTGAACATCTTGAGCATATAATAGATAAAGTTGAAGATAAAAGTAGAATAGGTGTTTGTATTGATACTTGTCATATGTTTACAGCTGGTTATGATATAAGAACAAGGGAAGCTTACGACAAAACATGGAGTGATTTTGACAAAGTAGTTGGAAGAGAATTTTTAATGGGGATGCATATAAATGATTCTAAACCAGTACTAGGAAGCCGTGTAGATAGACATCATAGTTTGGGAGAAGGTGAGATAGGTTGGGATGCTTTTAACTTTATTATGAATGATTCTAGAATGGATGACATTCCACTAATTTTAGAAACAATTGATGAAACTATTTGGGATAAAGAGATAGAAGCTTTATACAAATTTATTGCTTAACCGATATATTAACGGTTTTTAAATATAATAGCTTTAAATTAAGTATTAATAAATATTAGGAGCGGTCATGGATTGGGGTAAAGTAACATATATATTCTTCTCACTTATGAGTTTAACAACAACGGCAGGATTTCTTTATGAACCAACCGCAGTTGCATTGTTTTTAGCAGCTGGTGTGAATGTAATATCAACAATATTAAAAATAGGTGTAAGAAATCTTCTTGCTGCTGAACTATTAGCTAGTTCATTGGTTGCAGATTTACATCTAATACCTGCATTTATAGTATTCACATTTACAGATAATGTGGCATTAGCAATTTCACTTGCAATAGGTGCTGTTGTTGCAAATATATTCTCTGTAGCATTAGCATTAATAGAGAGTGCAAAAAGTCAAGATAAGGAAGAATATTAATGGAATATAATCCATCAAACATAGAACAAAAATGGCAAACATATTGGAATGATAATAATACACATGAACCACTAGAAGAGCCAAAATCTTCTGACTTAATGTCAGAAGAAGGTTTGGCGAATGATTGTATCATGCCAAAAAAATATATTTTAAGTATGTTTCCATACCCAAGTGGTCGTATCCATATGGGACATGTTAGAAACTATTGTTTAGGTGATGCATTTGCTAGACACTTTAGAAAAAATGGTTTTAATGTATTACACCCTATTGGGTGGGATAGTTTTGGTATGCCTGCAGAAAATGCTGCTATTAAACATAAACTGCATCCTAAAAAATGGACTTATGAAAATATTGATTATATGAGAAAAGAGCTAGAGGGTCTAGGACTTAGTTTCTCAAAAACTAGAGAGTTCGCAACTTCTGATGAACTTTATACAAGATGGGAACAAGAGTTTATCATCAAGATGTATGAAGAGGGTCTTTTATATCAAAAAAGTTCAACAGTAAACTGGTGTGAAGATTGTCACACTGTTTTAGCAAATGAGCAAGTAGAAGAGGGTTGTTGTTGGAGATGTGATAATGAGGTTGCTCAAAAAGAGATGCCTGGATATTATGTTGCAATTACAAAATATTCTCAAACACTTTTAGATGATTTAAAAGATTTAGAGGGAAAATGGCCATCACAAGTATTAACTATGCAAGAAAATTGGATAGGGAGAAGTAGTGGATTAGAGTTTGACTTTACATTAAGTAAAAACTCAAAAGCCAAACTTGGAGATAATTTTGATAAATACACTGTATTTACAACAAGACCTGACACTATTTATGGTGTTAGTTATTCAGCATTAGCACCTGAGCATGAGATAGTTACATATCTAATTGAAAACAATCTTTTAAGTGATGAAAAAATTCAAGCAATAAAAGATATGAAAAAAGTATCTGAGAGAGATAGAGCAACTGAAGATAAAAAAGGTCTTGATTTAGAGATCACTGTGACACATCCACTTACAGGTGAAGAGATACCAGTATGGGTTGCTAACTTTGTTTTAGCTTCATATGGTGGAGGTGCTGTTATGGCAGTTCCAGCTCATGACCAAAGAGATTTTGAGTTTGCAACAAAATACAAACTTGATATAAAAATAGTAATTGATACTATTGATGGTATTATAAATCTTGAAGAGGCATTTACAGATGCTGGAATTTTAGTTGATAGTGATACTTTTACTGATATGAAAAATACAGATGCTAAAGATGCTATTATTGAACATTTTGAAAAAAATAATCTAGGAACAAGAAAAATAAACTATAAGTTAAGAGATTGGGGAGTTTCTCGTCAAAGATATTGGGGAGCTCCAATTCCATTTGTACATTGTGACACTTGTGGAATAGTACCTGAAAAATTAGAGAATTTACCTATTGCATTACCTGAAGATGTTGAGATAACTGGTGAGGGGAATCCACTTGATACTCATCCTACTTGGAAACATTGTTCTTGCCCAAAGTGTGGAAAAGATTCTATTAGAGAAACTGATACTTTAGATACATTTGTACAATCATCTTGGTACTTTTTAAGATATGCAACAAATCCTAAAAAATGGGAAAAAGAGGGTATATCAAAAGAAGATTCAAACTATTGGATGGACGTAGATCAATATGTTGGTGGTATAGAACATGCAATTTTACACCTTTTATATGCAAGATTTTTCACAAAAGCATTAAATCAACTTGGATACACAAATTCTAAAGAGCCATTTAAAAATTTACTTACACAAGGTATGGTTTTAAAAGATGGTGCTAAGATGTCAAAATCTAAAGGAAATGTAGTAGATCCTGATGCTATTGTTTCTAAATATGGAGCAGATACTGCCAGGCTGTTTATGATGTTTGCGGCACCTCCTACTAAAGAGCTAGAGTGGAATGACTCGGCCGTTGAGGGTTCTTATAGATTTATTAGAAGGTTTTATGAAGCTTCTTCTAAATGTGAAGGTGCAAATGCTTCATTGATGGAAAGAATTGTTCATAGTGACTTAACTAATGATGAAAAAGAGGCTAGAAAAAAAGTATATGAAGCTTTAAAAAAGTCAAATGAAGTTATGAATAAAACTTATGCTTTTAATACATTAGTATCTTCATCTATGGAAGCATTAAATGCTTTAAATAAACAAGATAATCCTACTGTATGGCTTGAAGGATACTATATTCTTTCAAATATACTTGAACCAATCATACCTCATACTTGTTGGGAGATTAGTAATAGTTTATTTGCTTTTGAGAACTTTGAAAAAACAATTGAGGTAAAAGAGGAAGTTTTTGTACTTGATAGTGTAACTCTTGCTATTACAATAAATGGTAAAAAAAGAGGTGAAATTGATGTTTCTCCAGATGCCACAAAAGAAGAAATTCTTATCTTAGCAAAAGCTACAGAAGTAGCTAAGAAATGGATTGACGGTAAAGAGATGATAAAAGAGATTGTTGTTCCTAATAAACTTGTAAATCTTGTTGTAAAAGGTTAGAAGAGTGAAATTATATACAATATACTTTGCCTTATTTATTTTATTTGTTGGTTGTGGCTATAAACCAACAACACATTATGCTTCAAATGAGATAGTTGGAAAAGTATTTGTAGATTCTAAGATAAATATAGAGAGTAGTGAAAATTCTATTATTATTAAAGATGCTATGAACGAGATGGTTATAAATAGATTTAATGGAACACTTGTAAATAAACCAAGCCAAGCAGATACAATTGTTATGGTTGCACTAGAAAGTGCAAGAAATAGTGCAATATCTACAGATAATGAGGGATATGCAAAAGCATATAGGATGACAGTTAAAATAAATATTCAATACAAAAAAACTACATCTGCTGAAGGATATAAATCGATAACTGTATCAAACTATTATGATTATTCTGTTGATGCTGATTCTGTTGTTACTGATAGAAAAAAAGAGGAAGCTAAAAAGTTAGCATCAATAAATGCTCTTTCAGATATATTTTCAAAGATAGCTGTTAAATCATTTCAAAAATAGATATGGATAATAACTTATTTGACTTTTTAGAAAAAAAGAGCTTGTATTATGATAAAATTGATTATGATATTATCTATAAGTCATGGGATATTTTAAAAAATTTTGTTGATTTACCATATGTTATACATATTGTAGGTACTAATGGAAAAGGGACTACGGGACGATTTCTAGCCTCTTTTTTTAAACAATTAGATAAAACTGTATTACACTATAGCTCACCACATGTTATAAAGTTTAACGAACGAATATGGATAGATGGAAATGACTCAACAGATGAACAATTAGCTTTAGCCCATAAATCAATTCAAGAAATTTTGGATAATCTGTTACTTAAAAAACTTACATATTTTGAATACACTACACTATTGGCTCTTTACTTAAGTAGCGGAATGGATTATCTAGTTTTAGAAGCAGGTTTAGGTGGTGAGTTTGATGCAACTAATGTTGTTGAAAATAATTTATCTCTTTTTACTACAATTGATTTAGACCATCAAAAATTTCTAGGTAACAGTGTAGAAAAAATAGCTACAACTAAAATGAGAAGTTGTAATAATGCTTTTATTTTAGGTAAGCAAATCAGTCAAGATGTTTATGATGTAAAAAATAATCTTTTATCAAAGTTTACAGAAGTAAAATACAATAATGATATCGATATGCCAAAGAATTCAGAAAATTTGCCATCATATTTAATAGATAATTTAAAATTATCATTAAGTGCATTAGAGTATTTAAATTTACCTATTTCAAATTTGAAAATGACGCGTATGGCAGGTAGATTTGAAAAAATATCAAAAAACATAATTGTTGATGTTGGTCATAATCCACTAGCTGCACGAGTTATATATAATGAACTTTTAAAAGAGAATAAAAAAGTTATTTTAATTTATAATAGTTATGAAGATAAAGATTATAATGAAGTTCTAAACATATTAAAACCTCTAATTAAAGAGGTACAGATTATAAAATGTGATGATAAAAGAATAGTAGATTATAAAATATTAAAAAATGCTATTAATAATTTATCACTAAAAGTAGAAGATTTTGATATACTTAATATGGATAGAGATAATAATTATCTAGTTTTTGGCTCATTTATTGTTGTAGATGAATTTTTAAGTAAATATAAAGAGGTAAGTAATGGCAATAAGAGATAAACTTACACTAACAATTTCAGATGTAAATGGTACTAAATCATATAAACTACACAAGATAATAAAAAAAATATTTTTATGGTCAATACCTTTTGTATTTGTCATAGGAACGTCTAGTTTTTTACTTATAACACATTTAAATAATAGCGTTGATAAACTCTCTTTACAAAGTGAGAGTTTAATAATACAAAATGATAAATATAGTAATCAAATTGAATCAAAAATAAAATCTATAAAAGAGTTAAGTACTCAATTAAATGAGATAGAGGATATTATAGGGATAGGCAAAGATGAAAACACATCATTAATCCAAAGAGCTACATTAGCAAAATTAACATCTGCTCAAAGAACATATATGTTAAATACTATTCCAAGTCAATGTCCATTGGAGGAGTGTATAACAACATCAAAGTTTGGATATAGAATTCATCCAGTAACAAAAAAGAAAAAATTTCATAAAGGTTTAGACCTTAGAGCAAAAAGACGAACTGAGGTTTTTACAACTGCAGATGGTGTTGTAAAGTTTGTAAATACTAAGGATACAAGTGCATTTGGAAGAACAGTTATTATAGCACATAACTTTGGTTTTGAAACTGTTTATGCACACTTAAGGTTTGTAAATGTAAAAATAGGTGATGTTGTTAAAAAAGGACAGCTTATAGCAAAAAGTGGTAATAGTGGGCGTAGTAATGGACCTCATTTACACTATGAAGTAAGATACGCAACAAGAGTTTTGAACCCAAACAATTTTATAAAATGGGATATAAAAAATTATGAACAAATATTTTCGCAACAAAGGAGTGTAAAATGGGAATCTTTAGTAAATCTAATAAAAAAACAAAATCAAATCATGGTACAACAATAATAAGTAAAGGTACAACAATAAAAGGTGGTATTGAAACAGAGGGTTCGGTGTTTATTGATGGTAGATTTGAAGGTATAATAGTAGCAGAAAAAAGTGTTAATATTGGAAAAACTGGAGAAGTATTAGGGGAGATCAAAACTAAAGATCTTATTGTAAATGGTTTAGTTGATGGTATGTTTGATATACAAAATATTACAATTCTAGAAACTGGTAAAGTTATTGGTAAGATGCAATATGATGAATTGGTAATAGAAAAAAATGGTATATTTGACGGTATTGGTAAGCAAAAAAATTCTACACTAGATAGTAAATATAATAAATTAGAGATTAAAAATAAAATAGAAGAATAGACAATGAACCACATTTAGATAAAACACTTCAAAATTTAGGATGAATTGGCAGTGGTGGTTTAAATTGTCTACTAATTGATACACTTGATATTTATAAAACTATTATGTTAAGTAGTTATAAAAAAGAAAAGATGAATATAAGCAACTTAATTATATTAGAACTAAATGATAATTATGGTAGACTAGAAAGAAATATAGTAGAATTTAAGGAATAGTTTGACATTTAGAGAAAGAAAAAAAAGTAGCTTTGGTTTGATAATTAGTTTAATAATAATCATGTCAGCATTAGTGGGTACATATTTGTATCTATCTCCAGCATTTGAACAAAATAAACCACACATAAAAGTAAAAGATAGTATATATTGGAATTTAAAATCAAAATTAAGTATAGATATTGAAGACGAAAGCGGAATAAAATATTATAAAGTTACTTTTAAAGATGGACAAAATGATATTGTTTTAAATCAAAAGGTTATTTCAAATAAGCAAGATAAATTAACAATCGATGTTGTAGCTCCTAAACTGGATATGTTTTATAAAGGTAATGCAGCGGTATTAGAGATAGAGGTTGTTGATAATAGCCAGTGGAATTTTCTTGAAGGTAATAAAGTAATTAAAAGTATTGATTTAACTATTGATACTAAAAAACCAGTAGCAAATGTACTATCAAATTCAAGATATATTCAAAGAGGTGGAAGTGCAGTTGTTGTAGTTGAAATTTCAGATGATAATTTAAAAGATATGTATATATCTTTTAATGATGTTAAGAAATTTAAATTGATGCCTTATAAAACAGAAAATCATTTTATAGCACTAGTAGCTTGGCCTGTAGAAATTGAAGAGTTTGGTAGATTTAATCTATTTACTATAGATAAAGCAAATAATAAAACAGTAGCAAAAATCCCTTTTTATATTCAAAAGAAAAATATAAAAACAGATGATATTAAATTAAGTAAAAATTTTGTTAAAAACGTAAGTGCATTCGTGCTTGAACAAAGCTCAGAACCAATACCTGAAAATTTAAATGATATATTTATATATTCAAATACTCAATTAAGAGC
>CBFDEF010000069.1:0-8333 GCA_965603755.1 uncultured Arcobacteraceae bacterium | reverse complement strand
CACAATAATTAACAAATAAAAGGTAAGCCATGGGAATTTGTATAAAAGAAGCATTAAGAAGAATAACATCTAATATAACAAAAGTATCTTACGAAATTGTACCTATAGAAAATTCGCAATCAAGAATAAGTGCACAAGAGATTTATGCAAAATATTCACTTCCCCCTTTTAACAATTCTGCAATGGATGGATATGCAGTAAAATTATCAGATTCTACTAAAAAAGTAAAAGTGATAGACTCAATTTTTGCAGGTTCTTCAAAACAAACTCAATTTACTGAGGGTGAATGTGTAAAAATTATGACAGGTGCAAGAGTGCCTAGTTGTACCCAAGCTGTTATACCACATGAACTTGTAGAGATAGTTGATGATGAATATATCATACTGCCTGAGAACATAAAAAACAATCAACATATACGATTTTTAGGTGAAGATATAAAAAAAGAGGAAAAAATACTAAATGATGGTGATGAGATAAATTTTGCCACTATAACTATGCTTTCATCTCAAGGTATCACACATGTAAAAGTATATAGACAACCAAAGATATCTGTATTTACAAGTGGAGAAGAGCTAAAACTTCATTATGAATCTATAGAGGAGTATCAAATATACAACTCAAATACACCAACACTTTTAGCACGATCAAAAGAGTTAGGTGCAGATGTAACATTTGTAGGGATGGCTAAAGATAATATTGAGTCACTTAAAGAGGTGATATCAAACTCTTTGTATGCTGATCTTATTATTACTAGTGGTGGAGTAAGCGTTGGAGAAGCTGATTTTACGAAAGAGGCATTTGAGCAGTTTGATATGGAAATATTATTTGATGGTATCACTATAAAACCAGGCAAACCAACTGTTTTTGGTAAAATTGGAAATACTTATGTTTTAAATCTTCCTGGAAATCCTCTGGCTGCTGCACTTATTTTTGAGATATTTGGTAAGATAATTTTACAGAAACTTACTGGAAATAAAAATATTTTTCATAATACATTAGTAACTAAAATGGGTGAAGATTTAAATAATAAAAAAGGTAGAACAACTTTAATACCTGGATTTTTTGATGGAGAATTTTTCACTCCAAGCGAGAAAAGAAGCCCAGGTATGGTAGGTGTTTTACATAAATGTAATGCAATTATGATTTTAAATAAACAAAATGAAAAAATAGAGAAAAACTCAACAGTAAAAATACTTCCAATAAACTGGAAATTCTTTACAGATGAAGAAAAGGACTTTTTTAACTAATGACTAAAAATAAAAAAATTGCGGTATCAATTTTAAGTGGAGGAATGGACTCAACATTAGCTTCATATATAGCTAAAAATGAAGGTTATGAGATAATTGCTGTTCACTTTAATTATGGGCAAAGAACTGAACATAAAGAGTTAGAAGCATTTAGAAATATATGTATTGAATTAAATGTAAAAGAGAAATATGAGATAAATATACCATTTTTTACACAAATAGGTGCTTCTGCTTTAACGGATTCGTCTATAGATATTCCAACTAATGGGATAGAAGATGGTGTGCCTATTACCTATGTACCTTTTAGAAATGGTATTTTTCTTAGTATTGCAACTGCAATTGGAGAAAAACATGGAGCCGAAGCTCTATACATAGGCGTAGTACAAGAAGATAGTAGTGGATATCCTGATTGTACAGATTCATTTATAGATAAAATGCAAAGTGCTATGAATCAAGGTACAAAAGAGGAAACAAACTTAGAGATAAAAACACCATTAGTTCATATGACAAAAGAGCAAATAGTAAGAAAATCACTAGAGTTAAATGTTCCACTAGAATATACATGGAGCTGTTATGCAAATGAGAAAAAAGCTTGTGGTGTTTGTGATAGTTGTCGTCTTAGGTTAAAAGGTTTTAGACTTGCAAATGAAACTGATAAAATTGAATATGAAGAATATACACAAGAATCTTGATTTATAAATTAAAGCACTATATTAAAGAGATTTTATCTTTTATTCTTATATTAACAATTTTAGCAAATTTAATAAGCTACTACAAAGCGATTGATTTAAATAAAAACAAACTAAATATAAAAAATATAACTCTAAATGAGAAACCAATTCTTATACATTTTTGGAGCACTTGGTGTCCAACTTGTAAAATGGAAGCTGCGAATATTCAAACTATTTCTGAAAGTTTTAATGTTTTAACAATAGCAGTTAACTCTGGAGATGATGACAATATCAAAGAGTATTTAAATAAAAATGATCTAAACTTTAGATTTATAAACGATAAAGATGGATATTATTCAAATAAATTTAATATAGAAGTTTATCCAACAACATTAATATATGATAAAAATAAAAATCTTATATTTAGTGATGTTGGCTATACAACTACATTTGGACTTTGGCTTCGAATGTGGTGGTCCAACTTATAACTACCATTTAGAATAAAAGTTAATCTTTAGCTTTATTTTGATTGGTTATAATGCGATAAAATAAATATAATACCTGAGGTAAAAAATGAAATGGCAAATATCTAAACAATTTGACTTTTGTTATGGTCATAGAGTATGGTCCCAAGAGTTAAACAAAGAATATGCACTTGATGAGTGTATGATGTGTCGCCACCTTCATGGTCACCAAGGAAAAGTTTTAGTTCATCTTGAAAGTGACACTTTAGTAAATGGTATGGTTACAGATTTTAAACATCTGAATTGGTTTAAAAAGTTTTTAGATGATGTGGTTGACCATAAATTTATTATAGATATAAATGATCCTCTTTTTGATACACTTTTACCACACTATACAGGAAAAAATAAAAAAGATTTTCATAAAATGAAAGAGAACTATTCTGTACCAGATCTTTCTATAGTGCAAAATGAACCCAAACATATTCAAGAGATGTATGAGGGATATATAATTGTAGACTTTGTACCTACAAGTGAAAATTTATCATATTGGTTACTAAAAATAGTGGATAAGAAAATGTCTAAAATTAATATTAAAGTATCTCATATTGAATATTTTGAGACACCCAAGAGTAAAAGTACTGTTTATAATACATAAGGGGATTTAATATGTTTATACCTACAACACAAAAAGAGTTAGACAAACTTGGTTGGGAACAACTAGATGTGATACTTGTAAGTGGTGATACTTATATAGATAGTCCATATAGTGGAATGGCTATTGTTGGGCAACTTTTATTACAAAAAGGTTTTAAAGTTGGTATTATTGCTCAACCTGATTTTGAATCAGATACAGATATCAAACGACTAGGGGAACCAAAACTTTTTTGGGGTGTCAGTTCTGGACTTGTTGATAGTATGGTTGCAAACTATACTGCATTAAAAAAGTTTAGAAACAGTGATGACTTTACACCTGGAATGGTAAATAATCGCCGTCCTGATCGTGCTACTTTAGTTTATAGTAATCTCATAAGAAGATATTTTAAAGAGACTGTTCCAATAGTTCTAGGTGGTATTGAAGCTAGTTTAAGAAGAACTACTCACTATGACTTTTGGTCAAATAAAGTTAGAGGAAGTATACTTTTTGATGCTAAAGCTGATATTTTAGTTTATGGTATGGCTGAAAAATCTATCATTGAAGTTGCTAATGCTTTAAAAAATAATAATAGTATAGAAAATATTCGTGGAATTTGTTATATATCAAAAATGCCAAGAGAAGAGTATGTACAACTTCCAACACTAAAAGAGTGTCAAGACAAAAATGATAAAAATAAATTTATAGATATGTTTCATCATTTTTACGATAATAACGATCCGTTAACATCAAATGGATTATCTCAAGAACATAACGGTAGATTTCTGATCCAAAATCCACCTCAATTTTATATGGAAGAGAATGAGATAGATAATGTTTATAATTTACCATATGAAAGAGAAGTTCATCCTTTTTATGAAGTGCAAGGTAAAGTAAAAGCTATGGAAACAATTAGATTTTCAGTTACTACACATCATGGATGTTATGGGGAGTGTAACTTCTGTGCTATATCTGTTCATCAAGGTAGAACAATAAGAAGTAGAAGTGAAGAATCTATTTTAAAAGAGGTAAAAACATTTACGCAAAACCCAAAATTCAAAGGTACTATTAGTGATGTTGGAGGGGCCACTGCTAATATGTATGGTTATGAATGTAACAAAAAACTAGAAAAAGGTGTATGTGAAGATAGAAGATGTACAGGATTTAGAATGTTTCAACCAAACAATCGTAAAGAAGAGTGGAATGATTATAAAATATGTCCCGTTCTAAAACCAAATCATAAAAGGAATATCACCCTACTTCAAAATATAAGAAAAATGGATGGGGTAAAAAAAGTATTTGTAAACTCAGGAATAAGATATGATCTAATAAATGAAGATAAACATTATGGAAAAGAGTATCTAAAAGAGATAGTAGATTACCATGTCTCAGGTCAAATGAAAATAGCCCCTGAACATAGTGAATCAAAAGTATTAAAATATATGGGAAAACCAAATAAAAAAGTACTTACTGATTTTAAACAAAACTTTACTGACCTAAATAAGAAAAATGGTAAAAAACAGTTTCTTACATATTATATGATAGCTGCACATCCTGGTTCAACTCAAAAAGATATGGAAGATTTAAAACAGTTTGCAAATGCAGATTTAAAGTTAAATCCAGAGCAAGTACAAGTATTTACACCAACACCATCTACATACTCAACTTTAATGTACTACACAGAACTAGATCCTTGGACAAGAGAAAAAATATTTGTAGAGAAAGATCCTATGAGAAAACAGAAACAAAAAGACGTAGTAACACAAAAAATGGAATATATAAACAATAGATTACAAAATACACCCAATAAAAACTACAAAACAAATAAAAGAAGATAATAGTTTTACTTATAAAGTGATATAATCTTAGTATATTATAATATATCGAGGGTGTATGAAATTTTTAAATTATTTACTGTTGTTATTGTTGTTTAATTCTATTTTATTAGGACAAAATAATGAAAAAGTATCTCTCCAGCTTTTATGGAAACACCAATTTGAATTTGCAGGTTTTTATATGGCAAAAGAGAAAGGTTTTTATAAAGATGTTTCACTAGAAGTTGAATTAAAAGAGTTTAACTTTGGTGATGATATAACAAAACTTGTAGAAAATGAAAAATCTACATTTGGTATCTCATATTCAAATATCATACTTGATAAATCTAATGGTGCAAATGTAGTACTTCTAAATTCTATTTTTCAATCTTCTCCACATGTTTTAGTTAGTTTAAATTCATCTGGAATCAACTCATTAGAAGATTTTAAAAATAAAAAAATAATGATAGAGAATAATGCAATTATAACTGCACCACTTATTAGTATGTTATATTCTGAAAATATTAAGCTTTCAGATATGAATATTATAAAACCATCATTTAACATAAATGATTTAATAAATAATCGTGTAGATATATTTTCTGCTTATATTTCAAATGAAATATTTAAACTAGATAATAAAAATATTAAATATACTATCTGGAATCCAAGCGATTACGGTTTTGATTTTTATAATGATATACTATTTACATCATCAAAGGTTTTAAATAATAATCCAAATTTAGTTAAAAACTTTCAACATGCTTCACTAAAAGGTTGGGAGTATGCATTCAATAATATTGATGAAACAGTTGAACTAATTTTAGCAAAATACAATACACAAAATAAGACAAGAGCAGGATTGATTTATGAAGCAAATAGATTAAAAGAATTAGCATATAAAAATAATAAAAAGCTAGGAGATATTTCAAAAGAAAAGATACAAAGAATTTATGATATTTATAATCTAATGGGACTAACAAAAAATAAAATTGATTTAGATACCTTTATATATAAACCAGATGATAAGAAAATATTATTTACAAAAGAGGAAGAGAGATATTTAAAAAGCAAAAAAAAGATAAATATGTGTATCGACCCAGATTGGATGCCTTTTGAAAAGTTTAAAGATGGTAAACACATAGGGATAAGTGCTGATTATTTTAAATTATTTCAAAATAGACTTAATCTTGAATTTAATCCTATCATGACAAAAAACTGGACTCAATCATTACAATTTGCCAAAGATAGAAAATGTGATATTTTATCATTGGTTATGGAAACACCAGAAAGAAAAGAGTATTTAAATTTTACTGAACCTTATTTAAAAGTCCCACTTATAATTGCAACTAAAATTGATGTTCCATTTATTAATGACTTAGGTAACTTAAAGGATCAAAAGATTGGTATACCAAAAGGTTATGCTTTTGTTGAAATACTTAAAAATAAATATCCAAAACTTAATATACATGAAGTAAATAATGTGAATGATGGTTTAGAAAAAGTTAACAAAGGTGAGTTATTTGGTTATATTGGTACGCTAGCAAGCGTGGGATACCTTTTTCAGTCAAAATATACAGGTGAACTAAAAATTGCTGGTAAATTTGATGAAACTTGGGAACTAGGAATTGGAGTAAGGGATGATGATAAAATATTATTTGATATATTACAAAAAGTGGTTCAAAGTGTTGATTCTGCTAAAAAACAACAAATATTAAATAATTGGGTTGCAATTAATTATGAAAAAAGTATTGATAAAAAATTGTTATTCTATATATTTATTATTATTTTTATTTTAATATCATTGTTTATGTATAAACAATATATTCTTAAAAAATCTATTAAAGAGTTTAATGAAGTTATAAATGCAACTATGGAGGGTATTCTTATATTTAAAGAGGGTATCTGTATTGATGTAAATCAAAGTACCTTGGATATTTTTGGATACACATCAAAAGATGAAGTTATAGGAAAAAATCCATTAGAGTTTATATCTTCTGAATCTAAAGAATATGTAAAAGAACAATTTAAAGAGATAGAAGCACTTCCATATGAAGCTAAACTGATAAAAAAAGATGGTACTGAGTTTTATGGGCTATTACGAGGTCAAAATCTTAAAAATAAAAATGTAAGATTATCAAGTGTAATTGATATATCTACTCTTAAACAGCAAGAAAATGTTCTAATAGAACAATCAAGAATGGTAGCTATGGGTGAAATGATTGGAAATATTGCACATCAATGGAGACAGCCATTATCTGTAATATCTACAGGTGCAACTGGTCTACAAATACAAAAAGAGAATAATATTCTTAGCGATGAATCATTTACTAAAACATGTACGACTATAAATGAAAATGCACAATATCTTTCAAGAACAATTGATGATTTTAGAAATTTTATTAAAGGTGATAGAAAAAAGAAAACTTTTAATTTAAAAGAAAATATTGATAGTTTTATTCAACTTGTAGAGGGGACAATAAAAACAAACCATATTAATCTTATTTATAATATAGATAATCAAATATTTGTAGATGGTTATCCAAATGAGTTAATACAATGTTATATAAATATATTTAATAACGCAAAAGATGTATTAAAAGATATCCAAAACAAAGATAGATTGATTTTTTTTACAACTGAAGAAAAAGAAGACTCTATAGTGATAACTATGAAAGATAATGGTGGTGGAATTCCTGATGATATTATCTTAAAAATATTTGACCCATACTTTACAACTAAGCATAAAAGTCAAGGTACTGGACTTGGATTACATATGACATATAAGCTTATAAAAGATGGTATGAATGGAACTATAGTTGTGAAAAATATTGATTACAAGTATAAAAATGTTAATTATAAAGGTGCAGAGTTTAGAATCATTCTACCAAAATAAAATGACAAATTAAACCAATAAAATTGGTTTAATTTATCTATACCATTCTGTAAGGTTTTATAGTCTCAGAGGCAAATACTTGTGCAATAGCTTCTGGTACTACATGTTTTAGTTTACCATAGTTATATGGTTCGTGAAATCTTGTATAGTTAAAGCTATCCTCTTCATCTCTTACTTTATCATACACAAAACCTATCTCTTTGTTTTGTTTTTTTGCCCATTGTGCAATATTTGAAGCGTAAGTAGCAAGAGTTGTATGGTGTTTATCTATTTTATGACCCCATGCAAAAAATATAAACTTTCCATTGTAGCTGATATTTTTATAGTCTTGAAAGTTGTCATCTTTTGCAAAAACTGTTAAAAGATTTGTATGAAGTTTTTCTAAATCCATATCAAGTACTTCCATTGTAGATGTTGATTGAATATCCTCTTTGTTGTAGTTAAAAAGGTATTTTATCTCTATTAATTTACCTCTATATCTTTTTAGGCTTCTCCCTACAACTCTAATTTCATTTTCGATCTGTAGTTCTACAAATTCTCCATTAAATTTAAAATCTTGAAAGCATAGTTTCTCATTTAACTTTAAACCTAGTGGAACAGTATTTGGGTT
>CBFDEF010000068.1:0-8349 GCA_965603755.1 uncultured Arcobacteraceae bacterium | reverse complement strand
AATATATGATATTTATAATGTAATGGGGTTTGTTAATAAAAAATTTGATTTTGATAAAATTATCTATAAATATAATGAAAATCTTTTATATTTTACAAAAGAAGAAAAAGAATATTTAAAAAATAAAAAAGTGATAAAAATTTGTTTAGACCCAAACTGGATGCCATTTGAAAAATTTGATGAAGCTGGTAAACATATTGGGATAAGCTCAGATTATTTTGAGATATTTAGAAATAAACTACCTATACCAATCATTCCAATAAAAACAAAAAGTTGGACTCAAACTCTAGAATTTCTAAAAAATAGGAAATGTGATATTTTAACTTTAGGAAATGAAACTCCAAAACGAAAAAAATATCTTAATTTTACGAAACCATATTTGCAAATCCCATTTGTGTTGGTAACAAAAAATGATGTACCATTTTTTAATGATTTTAAATACCTAAAAAATCAAAAAATAGGTATCACTAAAAATAGTTCATTACTAGAGTTACTAAAAGAGAAATACCCAAATCTAAAGTTAATAGAAGTAAAAAATGACAAAGATGGATTGACACAAGTACAAAATAATAAATTATTTGGATTTATAGGCAATATGTTAAGTATTGGTTATATTCTAAAAAAAGATTTTATACAAGAACTTAAAATTATTAATAAAATTGATGATGAAACATCAAACCTTTCTGTTGGGGTAAGAAATGATGAAAAATTATTATACGATATATTTGATAAGGCAATTATATCTATAGATGAAAAAACAAAACAACAGATTTTAAATAATTGGGTTAGTTTAGATCATGATACTAGACAAGATTATAGTTTAGTATTGAAAATTTTATTAATTGTTTTAATAATGTTTCTTTTTTTATTATATCGTCATAAAATATTAAATGAAAATAATAATAAGTTAGAAATATCAATAGAAAAAGCAACAAAAAATTTAAAAAATAGAAATAAAATATTAATTAAGCAGCAAATAAAGTTAGAAGAGTCAGTTAAAAATTTCCAAAATTTATTTGATACAATTATGGAGATGATTGTTATGTTTAAGCCAGATGGTGAGATTATTGAGATAAATCAACCTGGTGTTGTTCTTTGTGGATTTGAAAATAAATCTGAAATAATAGGTAAAAACATATCTGAATTTATTTTAGAAACGGAGATGCCAAAGGTACAAAAAACTTTGTTAGATGATACTACTGAACCTTATGAGTTAATAATGAAAAATAGATACGGGCAAAAAGTATGTACATTAAATAGTGGTAGAAATATTATTAAAGATGGGCAAAATATAAGAATAAGTTCCATTGTAGATTTAACTGAGATAAAACAAAGAGATAAGTTGATACAACAACAATCAAAGTTAGCTTTAATGGGAGAGATGATTAGTATGATAGCTCATCAGTGGAGACAGCCATTAAATATAATTGGTGCTATTAATATGAAAATAGAAACAAAGTTAGATTTTGATGAAAAATTAACTTTTGAAAGTTATGCTCCTATAAGTGATGATATAAATAAACAACTTTCCTATATGTCAAAAACAATTGATGATTTTAGAGATTTCTTTAAGCCAAATAAGCAGATGACAGATACAAGTTTTGATGAACTTGTATCTTCATCATTATCTATTATTGAATCTTCAATTAAAAATAAACATATAAATATAATTAAAGAGTTACATAGTAAAAAGAGATTTAATACATATTCAAATGAGGTTACTCAAGTGATTTTAAATATTATTAAAAATGCTGAGGATATCTTAATAGATAGAGATATTAAAAACCCATATATTAAACTTGTAACATATGAAAAAGAGGATAAAGCAGTTTTGGATATTATTGATAATGGTGGAGGTATTAGTGAAGATATATTAGATAAAATATTTGACCCATACTTTTCAACAAAATTAGAAAAAAATGGTACAGGCTTAGGGTTGTATATGTCAAAGATAATTATAGAAGAGCATTGTGGTGGAGAATTAAGCGTAAAAAATAAAGATGGTGGGGTAGTATTTACAATATCTTTATAATTTTGATTTGATATAGATATTATGGTACAATTTAAAAAAATTATAAAGATGAGATAATATATGAGTAAACAACATTTAAAAGAATTTATTGGGTTTGGAGTTGCAGGAAATTTTGCACACCATTTAGAGCAGGCTGGAGAAGCTAGTGATTTTGTTGATGTTAAGGTTGATGACGAGAAGGCACCAAAAGGGATATTCCCTTTTTACCTGCCAAATAGTGAAACATTTTTAGGTACATATCCTCTTTCATCAAAAAATATTGTACATCCAAGAACAACACAAGGTAACTTACAAATGGAACCTGAGGTTGCTTTAGTTTGTGAAATAATCTATGAAGATAGTAAAGTAAAAGATATAATTCCAAACTTTTTTACAGCATATAATGATTGTTCAATTAGAAAAGAGGGTGCTAAAAAAATTAGTGAAAAAAAGAATTGGGGTGAAGAGACAAAAGGTATATCCTCACAAATAATCGCAATAGATAAGTTTGAAGATGGTGGAGTTATGGATTCTTTTCATATTGCATCATTTTTAAAAAGAGATGGAAAAATACATCCTTATGGTGAAGATAGTGCGGTTACTACTTATAACTATTTTTATGCTCAATTAAAAGATTGGATAGTGGATAAGTTAAATACACAAAAAGATACTGGACCTTTAGAAGATTTAAACTCATATATTAAAAAGTGTAATTATCCTGAAGGTATGGTTATAAGTATTGGTGCTACAAGTTATACTCCATTTGGAGAGAGCACATTCTTAGAAGTTGGTGATGAGATTTTTGTATATGTTTATGACTCAAAAATTAACAGCTTTGAAGAGATATTAAAAAATGCAGAAGATAATGGGATAGAAGAATTAACTGGATGTTCATTATTACATCAAGTTATAGTGTAATTATATAAATTCATATATAATTAATCTGTTTTAGATAACATAACAAAATTTATACAAGGAATTACCAATTATGAAAAATATTTTGCTTATTTTAGTTTTTATCTCTTCATTATTCTCAAATGAAGATTTTTTAGATCCAAAAGATGCTTTTAAAGTAAAAGTTGAAAAGAAACAAAGTGGTGTAGAGTTTAATATTGTTTTAGACAAAACTATTTATATTTATGATGAGTTTTTTAAAGTAAGTATATCTAAGCCACAAAATATAGATATAACTAAAGAATTAAAAATTAAAAAGCCAGTAGAATATGATGGTTTTATTGTTCATTTTGATGGATTAACTGTTTTAGTTCCTGATGAGTTGATTAAATCAAAAATTGGAGATGCTAACTATGAGATAAAGTTTGAATATCAAGGATGTTCAAAAAAAGGTTTATGTTACTCTCCAATGGATATAACATATAAGTCAAGTATAACTTCTGATGTTAAAGTTGAAGATGCAAAACCAGTTGTTGTTAATGAGACAGATACTATTACTCAAACTTTACAAAGTGGAAGTATTTGGTTGGTACTTATAACATTTTTTGGATTTGGTTTATTGCTTGCACTTACACCTTGTATTTTCCCAATGATCCCAATTTTATCTAGTATTATTGTTAAACATTCGAACGAAGATGGTGGAAAGATGTCTGCATCTAGAGGGTTCTTTTTATCTTTAGTATATGTACTTTCTATGAGTATTGCTTACACAGTTGCTGGGGTTTTAGCTGGTTTATTTGGTGCTAATATTCAAGCTATGCTACAAAATACATTTGTAATAGTTGGTTTCTCTGCAATATTTGTAGCACTTGCATTTTCAATGTTTGGTTACTATGAGTTATCACTTCCAGCATCATGGCAAACTGCTTTAAATAAGACTAGTAATATGGAAGAAAAAAAGCACAGTGGAATAGCTGGTATTGCTATTATGGGATTTTTATCTGCACTTATTGTTGGTCCTTGTGTTGCTCCACCACTTGCAGGTGCTTTAGTTTATATTGGTCAAACAGGTGATGCAGTCTTAGGTGGACTTGCTCTATTTGTTATGAGTATGGGTATGGGTGTACCTCTTTTAGCTATTGGTATTGGTGCAGGAAAATATATGCCAAAACCAGGTGGTTGGATGATGGTTGTATCTAAAGTATTTGGTGTAGTTATGTTAGCTGTAGCTATTTGGATGATGGATAGAATAGTACCTTCAGTAGTTACAATTGTACTATTTGTTGCATTATTAATGGGAAGTGCATTTTATCTAATCAAAAATGGTAATAGATTTGGTAAAATCGTTGCAGCGTCACTTATGATAGCATCAATGGTATTTGTAAAATATAGTGTAGATGAAGCATCAGCTCAAAAGCTACCATTTACATATGTTAAAACTGTTCAAGAGTTGGATCTTCTTACAAATCACTCTACAAAGCCTATTATGATTGACTTTTGGGCAACATGGTGTGTGAGTTGTATTGAGTTTGATAAGATTACTTTTAAAGATAAAGCAGTTTTAGAGGAACTATCAAAATATACTTTAATAAAAGTAGATGTTACAAAAAATACTGAGGCAGATAAAGAGTTAATGAAAAAGTTTAATCTATTTGGACCACCAGCAATGATTTTTTTCAAAGATGGTAAAGAGGAAAAGTCTAAAAGAATGATTGGGTTTAAAGAACCAGAACAATTCTTGAAAATTATTAAACAAAATTAATTTTATGGAACTTATAGATTATGTTCAAAGAGGCGGTATCATAGTATATGTTTTAATTGCTATGAATATCGTTGGCTTCACTATAATGTTCTGGAAAAGTTTTATCTTTTTAGGACTAAATAAAAACATAAATAAAATATCTCAAAATATAGTTGAAGAGTTAACTTTAACTAAAACTTTTGAGATAGCTCAGATACAATCTTCTGTATCTTTAAAAGTTAAACAACTTGAATCTGGACTAAGTACTATTAAAATAATCGCTACTTTATCTCCTCTTATTGGACTTTTAGGGACAGTTGTTGGTATTCTTAACTCTTTTGATTCTATTAGTCATTTGGGTCTTGGTGATCCAACTGTTTTCTCTAGCGGTATTAGTATCGCTCTTATTACAACAGTTGCTGGTTTAATTGTTGCTATTCCACACTATATTGGATATAACTATTTTATGGGAAGTTTAGATAACTTTGAGATAAAATTAGAAAAAATAGTTTTAGACAATTTTAGATAAGCCATAAGAATAAGATATTAAAATGAGAAAAAAAAGAGAAATATTAGCTCCTGATATTACACCTTTGATTGATATAGTTTTTATCTTATTAATTTTCTTTATAGTTAGTTCTGTTTTTAAAAAAGAGGAGTTAGCTTTAAACTTAAATCTTCCATCCTCAACTGCAAAAGAGATGAATATAGAAATAAAGCAGTTAAATATAGAACTATCAAGTTCTAGTTTGGCATATTTAGGAAAAAGCATATCTTTTGAACAACTTGATATTAAACTCTCAAATGTTATCAAAAAAGATAAACCTATTATTGTAAGAATTGATGAAAATGTAAAATATGAAAGAGTTGTAAAAGTTTTAGATATTTTACAAAAATACTCTTTAAATAATCTAGCTTTAGTTACTCAATAAATTTTAAAATAAATCTATAATACCTTCAACAAAGGGCTATATTAACTTATAAATATTTAGATATAATTTTAGTTGTAAAATTAAGTTGTCGCAAGTTTAGTGATAACTCAAAATTAATTATCAGAACTTTTTGATATAATCTCAAAAAAAAGGCTAATCATTATGAATAACACAATAGAGATAATTGATAACAATCAAGATATACATTCAAAAATATATACTATTCGTGGGCTTCAAGTGATGTTGGATAGAGATTTAGCAAAACTTTATGATGTTGAAACAAAAACATTTAATCAATCAATAAGAAGAAACATAAAAAGATTTCCAGAAGATTTTAGATTTCAGCTAAATGATGATGAGAAAAATGAACTGGTAACAAATTGTTACCAGTTGCAAAACTTAAAGCATTCATATGTAAATCCTCATGTTTTCACTGAGCAAGGTGTATCAATGTTAAGTGCTATATTAAAAAGTGATATAGCAATAAACAGAAGTGTACAAATTATGAGAGCATTTGTAAATATGAAGCAATTTATATCATTAAACAATGACCTTTTTAAAAAGATAGAAACTATAGAAAAAAGACAAATGGGATATGAGATAAAATCAGATGAAAAGTTTGATAAACTTTTTAATGCTCTTGAAGATAAATCCCTCAAACCATCATACGGTATATTTTACGATGGAGAGATGTTCGATGCTTATACTTTTGTATCTGATTTAATAAGAGGTGCAAAGTCTAGTATCGTACTTATTGATAACTATGTAGATGATAGTGTACTCACTTTATTTTCAAAAAACCAAAACATCGATGTAACTATCTACACTCACACCATATCAAAGCAACTAAAGCAAGATCAAGAAAAATACAACTCACAATACAAAGATATCACTATTAAAAACTTCAAAGATTCACATGATAGGTTTATGATAATCGACAACGAAACTGTTTATCATATCGGTGCTAGTTTAAAAGACCTTGGGAAGAAGTGGTTTGCTTTTTCTCAGATTGATTTGGATGCTGGGGATATGTTGAATAAACTAAAATAATATTTAGATATAATCATAAATTTATTAAAAAATACGAGGTTAAATTAATATGAACAATAATACATGGCAAGATGATTTATTAAATCGTGAAGAAGAGGGAACTCAATTAATTAATTATCTAGTAGGTAGATATGAAAAAAATCTACATAAACCTTTTGTGTTAAATATAAATGCAGAATGGGGATATGGAAAAACATTTTTTTTAAATAATCTGGCACTTGAACTAAAAAGTAAAAACTATGATGTAGTTGAATTTGATGCATGGAAAAATGATTATACTAAAGAACCTTTATTGGCTTTCATGTCAGAGTTAAATATATCGTTAGAAGAGTTTTTTAATAAAAAACAAACTAAAGCTAAAGGTTTTTTACAATCTTTAAAAAAGAATTCTTTACCTATTCTAATGTCTGTTTTAAGTAGAAAACTTACAGGATATTCACTTGATGAATTATCTGAATTAGATGATGAGCAAACGGAGTCTATGGAAAGTGTAGATATTAATGATAATAGTGATATAGAAAAGGGTGTTTCAAGTATAACAAGTAAATTAACTGAATATGCTTTACATGAACATAATACAATAAAAAATAGTATAGAAGAGTTCAAAAAAAGTATGATAAAACTTTTAAAATATATAGAAACTTTAAAGGGTCATCAGTTACCATTATTTATATTAATTGATGAGCTTGATAGATGTAGACCAAATTATGCTATTGAACTATTAGAAAATATAAAACATCTATTTGATATAGAAGGTATAATATTTATTATTGCAACAGATTCAAAACAATTATCTCATTCCATTAATGCAGTTTATGGAGAAAAATTTGAATCTGAAAAGTATTTAAAAAGATTCTTTGACCAAGAATATAATTTAAAAATACCAAGTAACCATGAATATATAACAAGTTTATTTAATGAGAATAATATTTTACTAGACCCTAAACTATTATCTCCACTTGAAGAAAATCATTATCAAGGTAAAAATAAAAATGTAGAATTATTTTGTATATATGCAGAAGCTTTTAATTTAGTTCCTAGAGATATAAATCAAGTTTTCACTTCTCTTATTACAATTATAATGTCATGGACATATCAAGAAAAAATACATTTAGCTTATTTACTATTCTTGATTATGTTAAAACAAAAAAACAATATAGAGTTTACTAACTACATAAATAAAAAATGCAATACAACAGAAGTATTTAATAATCTGGAATTAAAACAAACAGAAGTAAGTACACTACATAGAGTTCAGGATGGATATAATAATAAGCAATTTAAAATTGCTGAGTTAATTGAAAAATATAATGAATTAAGAGATATTAGGTACAGTAGTTTTCTTAATAAAAAGAAAAATTCAAGTTATCGAATACTTGGGCAACTATATAACGAGATATACCATGAAATTAGTGCTGTTTATGATGATGATACTATTATAGATATAAAATTAAATAAATATTCTGATTTAGTTTTGTACGCAGGACAATTCAATTAAATTTATCAGTTAAAATCTAAAGACAAAGTAGATTAATACTTTTTATACAAAAAAATCATATTAAAGATAATAAATACTTTAAATTAAATAAATGATTAAACTAATATATAGAACAAATCACTAAGTTTTTAACACTCCATTAACATATTTGTTATATAATCGCGTAATTATAATTTAGGATATAAAATGTTTGAACGATTTTTAAGGTTTTTTGTTAATAATG
>CBFDEF010000067.1:0-8358 GCA_965603755.1 uncultured Arcobacteraceae bacterium | reverse complement strand
GCTCCAAATAAACGGCGGATATGCCTATTTTTTCCCTCTTCAAGTTGTATGTTTAGTTTAGTTTTTGCTCCACCAGTACCTATTTTTTCTACTTTAGCTTTGAGTAGACCATGCTTGCTTTCTACACCTTTCTTTGCTTGTTCAATATGTTCATCTGTTACATGACCTCTGACCCAGACCTCATATATCTTAATGCAATTTCCAGGTTTGGTTAAAGCGTTGCCGACTTTTCCATCTTTTGTGAATAATAAAAGCCCCTTAGATTCTAGATCAAGGCGTCCGATTGGCATCCATTGGTCATTAAAAACCCAATCTGGTAATAGGTCATATACTGTTTTTCTACCACGTTCGTCAGATCGTGTGACAATATAACCCTTAGGCTTATTGAGTGCTAACAGCTTTTTCGAATCGTTGGTTGTACTATTCATTAGGTGTATCCCTTAGGTGTTTTGATAAGCCTTTTAGTTAAGATTATTTTTAGTAAACCATAATTGTAAGATCTTTTTATTTTAAAATATCTGTGAAATGTAAATTTCAGAATGAATCAGTATAGTCAAAAGGTGTGTCATTTAAACTTAGAGCTAATATATCACCTTTTTTTTAAATCTTTTTTTATAATTCTATCTCTAAAGCGATAGGGCAGTGATCGCTTCCCATATACTCATTCATGATGTAAGCATCTTTAATACTATCTTTTAAATCTTCACTTACATAAAAATAGTCTATTCTCCAGCCTACATTGTTTGCTCTTGCATTTGCTCTATAAGACCACCAGCTATATAACTCCTCTTCGTCACCTTTGATATGTCGTAGTGTATCAACATATCCATGTGCTATAAACTTATCCATCCATTCTCGCTCCATAGGTAAAAAGCCTGATTTTTTTTCATTTGCTTTTGGTCGTGCTAAATCTATAGGATGGTGTGCTGTATTTACATCTCCACAAACTATGATAGAAAAACCATCTTTTTTTAAAGTTTCACAATGCTCTAAAAATCTATCATAAAATCCCATCTTATAAACGAGTCTTTCCTCTTTGCTTTGTCCATTTGGAAAATATACATTGAAGTATGCTATTTTTTTGTTATTGAAGTTAAAGTGAGCTTCATTTATACGACCTTCGTCTAAAACATCTACAACTCGAGTGTTGTCATAAAAAAATGGTTCTGTATCACTATAAAGTGCAGTTCCTGAACGTCCTTTTATACTACATGGGTTGATATGTTTAAAAGAATATTCTTTCGCAAAAATTGTTGCTGGTATTTGCACCTCTTCTGCTTTTATCTCTTGTAGTCCTAAGATATTTACTGTTTCGTTATCTACCCACTTTAGAGCATCTTTTTTATCTACGGCTCTGATGCCATTTACATTCCATGAGATAAATCTATATGTTTTCATTTTTCACCTTGTGTATTTGTATTGTATGATGTTTTGTTATATGTTGTACTAATGAAAATACTCACACTGTAAGCAATTTTATTGACTGATGTCCCAGTCATCAATTTTCTGTGAATACTTTGTTTCTATACTTTCTTTGAAACTAGTTGTAATATTTCTCTGAACACCTGTATCATCATAGTATTGCCAACCACAACTTTCCCCTTCAACCGCGTACATTGTATATATAAACCATGTTATCTTTTTTAAGAATAACTCTTTTTTTTCTTCATGAATATCAGAGAAAAAATCATTCCTCATCATGTATCCTACTGTGTTCAAACATGTATAGCTACTATAGTTTTTCACCATTGCTTGAATAATTTGAATACTAAAATCTACATTTTCAGGCGTCTTAACATCTTCAATCTTTAATTTTTTAAACATCTCACTTATATAAGAGGAATGGTTCTTAAACGTTACTGCCATTACATCGATTTTTGTCTCTAAAAAATCATCAATAAAATTCTCTAAATTCATTTTTTCAACGATTCTATCATATATTTTTTCATTTTAACGCATACATCCTTATTTGGTATAACTACTTAATATTATAACATTTTATATCAAATACCCTTAAATTTGTAAAATAATAGTACATAAAAAATGTTGATTTTTATATTCATTTAAGATTGTAGATTATTATGGCAAAAAAGTTATTAGAAATTAAGAGTGATATTAAATTTTTAGTTGATTGTTTTTGGTGTCTATAAAACTTTAAATTATTTTAGATATAATAGTATAAATTAATACAAATTAGCTTATTTACAAGCGGAGTTATAATGAAAGAGATATTAGACATAATAGTTTGGGGTGGGTTTATATTTATCCTTTTTATATTTGTACGTGGGATGAACGATACTCAAGTAGAAAAACATAAGAAAAAACTAGAAGAAGCAGAAAACAAAAAAAACAATAAAGATAATACAACAAAAGGGCAAGAGTAGAATGATAAAACCATTATTAGTAGAGATTGTAGTAGAAGAACTTCCAGCGATACCATTTTTAAAAGAGTTACCAAACATTGAGAAAAAATGGGCTGATATATTAGAAGCAAATGGCTTATTATGTGAGTTTAATTTTTATTATACTCCTAGACGACTTGTATTTTGGCATAGAGAATTCAAAGTTGCTCAAGATGATAAAGAGGTAGAGCAGTGGGGTGCTCCATTGGCTATTGCTTATAAAGATGGTCAACCAACAGGTGCGGCAATGGGATTTGCTAAAAAGTGTGGAGTTGATGTTTTAGATATTGAAGTAGCTAAAAGAGGGGACAAAGAGTTTTTATATTTCAAAGAAACAGTTGAAGGTAAAAAATCTAGTGAACTTTTAAACGATATGGTAAATGAGTTTATCGCAAAGCTAACTTTTGGAAAATCTATGAGATGGGGAAGTAGAACTGATAGTTTTATTAGACCTATTAGGGGTTTAAGCATCGTTCTTGGTGATGATTTAGTAGATGGTGAGCTTTATGGTGTAAAATCTACTATGACAAGTGCAGCACATAGAATGGTATCTTATGAGCCATTTACATTTGACTTTGCTGGGGATTATTTCTGTAAGCTTGATAAACATGGTGTTGTTTTATATCCTGATGAGAGAAAAAAGATTATCTTAGCACAGATGGAAGAGATACAAAAGAAAAATGATATTACTATTGAAATAGATGAAGAGCTTTTAGACGAAGTTGTGGCTATCACTGAGTATCCTACTGCGTTATTAGGTTCTTTTGATGAAGAGTTCCTAGAGTTACCAAACGAGGTGATTATAGGGTCTATGAAAGAGCATCAAAGATACTTTGCTGTTTACAAAGATGGAGATATTACAAATAAATTTATTGTTGTATCAAACTCTTATACTGAAGATTTCAGCCATATTGTTGCTGGAAACGAGAAGGTTTTAAGACCAAGACTGGCTGACGGTATGTTTTTCTGGAATAATGATATTAAAAATGGTCTAAACAATGAAGGGCTTAAAAAAGTAAGTTTTGTTGATGGTTTAGGTTCTGTGTATGACAAGTGTGAAAGAGAAGCTAAAATAGCATTATTAATAGCAAATCAATTTGATATGGATAAAGATTTATTAACTGAAGCTGTTATGTTAAGTAAGGCTGATTTATTAACAGATATGGTTTATGAGTTTACAGATTTACAAGGTACTATGGGATACTACTACGCTAAAAAAGAGGGTATGGATAGTAAAATATGTACTGCTTTAAAAGAACAATACTTACCAAATGGTGAGGATAGTGAACTACCATCTACAACATTTTCTTGTGTGGTTGCCTTGTCAAGTAAACTTGATACATTGATGGGATTATTTAGCGTTGGAATGATACCAACAGGTAGTCGTGATCCATTTGCACTTAGACGAGCAGCACAGGGTATATTTAAAATCTGTTATGAACATAAACTACATTTAGACTTAAACAGTATAATAGATAACTCTCTTCAAGAGTATAACAACTTAAATAAAGAGCAATTAACAGAGTTCTTAAATGAGAGAATTTATAAGCTGTATAGTAAAGTAAATCCAAGTATTATTAAGTCAGTTTTAAGTAGTACAAGTAGAAACAATGTTTTAAATATTTGTTTAAAAGTTGAAGCTTTAGATGATATTGTAAACAGTAGTGATTTCAAAAGTATTAGTGACACATTTAAAAGAGTTGCAAATATTGTTAAAGACTTAAACGAGGTTAATGATTTAACAGTAAATGAAGAGCTATTTGAAGATGAAAATGAGACTATACTGTATAATAAATTTAAAGATATTACCAATAAAAGTTATACAACATTTGATGAAGAGTTAGAAGCTTTATTTAGTTTAAAACCTGAGCTTGATAACTTCTTTGATAATGTATTTGTTAACCATGAAGATGAAAAAATAAAAAACAATAGAAAAAACTTAATTGGTATAGTGTATAAGAGCTTTAAGACTATATCAGATATTAAAGAGATTACAATTTAAAAGGAAATTTAAATGTTAAAGATTTTAGCTGCTATTGAAAATATAGCAAAAGGTATAGAAAATAAAGTATTTAGTAACTATGATGATTTTGCAGTTAAGGGAAGATCATTAGAAGATACAAACAATGAGATAAATAAATTTTGTGCAAATTTAATATCTGATGAGTTTAAAAATGTTAAAGATATCAAATCAATTATTGGACAAGATACAAAAGAGTATATTACTCTTAATGAAAATGGAAAATATATTGTAAGTTATATCTCTATTGATAATATCAGTCTTTTAGACCTAAACTTTTCTTTAGGTACTATTTTTGCTATTTATGAAGATAGTATAGATGGGGCTAATTTAGTAGCATCATCTTATGTAACTTATGGACCAACATTTCAACTTGTTTTTGCAACAAAAGATAAAGGTGTTCAGTTTATATCTTATGATGGAGAGAGTTTTAAAGAGCAAGATTCTTTTAAATTGGAGCAAAAAGGTAAGATAAACTCAACTGGTGGGGATGTACCATCTTTTAATGAATCTCATAAACAACTAATGCAAAGCTTTTTTGATGTTGGTTATAGACTTAGATTTAGTAACTCTTTAGCTTTAGACACACATCAAATACTATTTAAAAGAGGGGGATTATACTCATCTCCATCTACAAAAAAAGATCCAAATGGAACTTTAGATTTAGCATTTGAAGCTTATCCTATCTCTTTTATTATTGAGCTTGCTGGTGGAGTTTCTACTGATGGTAAAAATAGAATATTAGATTTAAAATTAGAAGATGATATCTCTAAAAAAACACCAATATATTTTGGTTCACAAGATGAGATAACTAAAGTAAAAAATAGTTTTAAATAATGATATACGAACATATAGTTGTAGGTGCAGGGATAAGTGGCTGTAGTGTGGCTTCAGAACTGTCTGTACACTCAAGTAATTTACTTTTAGTAGATAAAGGTTCAGGTGTTGCTTCTGGCGCTTCTGGGGCTGCTGGGGCATTTTTATCTCCTCTTTTGGGAAAACCAAATGAGTTTAAAGATTTAGTAACTAAATCTTTAAACTATTCAACAACAATGTATCAAAAAAACTTCCCATTTTTATCATATAACTGCGGAACAACTAGAGTTCCTAAAAATGATTTAGATAAAGAGAAGTTTAAAGAGTATATCCCTTTTATGGATTTTCCATACACTATTGATGAGGATGGATATTTTTTCCAAATAGGAACTGTTGTAAATAGTGTTGGATTATGTAAAGCCATGACAACTAGTTTTAACAATAAAAGAAAAAGAATTCAAACAAAATTTAACTTTGATGTGAAAGATATCTCTTATGATGGTGAACATTGGATATTAAATGATGAATTAAAAACTAAAAACCTTATACTTACTACAGGTGCAAAAGTAGATCTACTTGATGAGTTTTATATTAAAATAAGACCAGTATGGGGTAGAAGAATTGATGTATCTACAACTACAAATTTAGAGCATAACTATCATAAAGCATGTTCAGTATCAAAAAGCTTTCCAATTGGAGATAATAAATATCGTGTTTCAATTGGTGCTACGCATCATAGAGATTTAAAAGATATAGAAAATAGTCAAGAAGATAATGATGAGTTACTATTAAAAGCTAAAGATATAGTAGATTTAAAAGATGTAGAAATTATTAAAGAGTATTGTGGTGCTAGGGCTTGTAGTGTTGACTATTTTCCAATTGTAGGTGAGGTTATTGATAGTAAAAAAACTATTGAGGATTTTCCTTATCTAAAAAATGGTACAAATGTTCAAAAAGAGAGGTTTACAAGATATAAAAATCTTTATATTTTAAATGGAGTAGGTGGACGAGGTTTTGTGCTTGCTCCATATTTAGCTAAACAATTAGTTGATAAAATAATTGATAATAAACCAATAGATGATAATCTTACTCTTGATAGATTATTTATAAGAGAAGTTAAAAGGGTAGAAAAATGAGTATTTGGGGTATAGTAAGATTAGTAATTATAAGTGCTGTTGGGGTTATTTTATTGACTTTTTTAACTGTTGATGCTCCTGTTAAAATAGAGAAGAAAACAATAGATATAAAAAATCTTCCAAAAACAGTAGAACTTATTGGTTATGAAGATGAGAAATTTGCAACAAAAAGTATTATAAAAGAAGATACTATATTGTTTGTTGGAAATCATGAGTCAATAGTTTTATCAAAAGATTTAGAAAAAATGTTAAATTTAGAAGCAGGTAAGTTTGTAATTATATCAAATATATCTGATGCACCTTGGTTTATTAAAAGATGGCAAGCACATACTCAAAATGAAAAGTTAAAAGGTGAGAAACATCTCCCTTGGATATATGATAGAAATGGTGCTATGAGAAATTTTTTACAAGTACCAACATCAGATGCTATTAAATATTTTGTTTATAAAGTAAGTAGTGATGGTATCATTAAAAGAATATTTATAGGTCGTGTTAAAGTAGGAACTATAGATGGTGCAATGAGCCCAAAAGAGATAGCAGAAAACCTACAAGAAGTAGTAAATATAATAAAACCAAAAAAATAAGATAAAAGAGTTTACACTCTTTATCTTCTCTTTAAATCTAAAATATTGCAATATGCAATGAAATCAAACAAAACAATTTTTTTCTGTTAAAATCCTCTTATAAACTTTTAGTAGGAGTAGTTATGAACAATACAATATTATCAAAATGTAAATGTGGTGGTGAAGTAAAAGTGTTTGATAGCCTTTATGAGTGTGAAAAATGTAAAGCTAAAGTTTGGAAACACAGCTTTGGTAGAGAGTTTAAAGATAATGAAGCTAAAAAACTTTTAAAAGGTGAATCTTTTATGATTAAAGGATTTAAGTCCTCAAACAATACATTGTATGACACAAGAGCAGTTATAGAACAAGGTGAATTAAAACTAATATTCAATGATGAAACAAAATCAACTACGATGTTCAAGTGTGAATGTTTAGGTGATGTTATAAAAATAAATGGTGGATATAAGTGTCAAGCTTGTGAAAAGATAGTATGGGATAGATTTATGAATAAGCTTTTAACATTTAGACAAGTTAAAAGACTTTTTAAAGGTGATAGTTTACAACTAAACAATTTAAAATCACAAAGGGGAAATATTTTTAATGCAGAGATATTTTATACTGATAATGACCTAACTTTAGAATATATTTGATAAAATACGATTAAATATTATAAACAGAAGGATATACAATGTTGTTAGGTGTAAATATAGACCATATTGCAGTTTTAAGAGAAGCTAGAAAGATAAATGATCCAAGTCCTTTAGATGCTATAGGTATATGTAAACTAGCAGGTGCTGACCAAATCACTATCCATTTAAGAGAGGATAGAAGACATATCCATGATGAAGATGCAATAAACATCATAAAACTTTCACCACTTCCTGTTAACTTAGAGTGTAGTATAAATGATGAGATTATAGATATAGTTTGCAATCTTAAACCACATAGAGTTACTTTAGTTCCTGAAAATAGGGCGGAGGTTACAACAGAGGGTGGACTTGATTTAAAATCAAACTTTAAACAGATAGAAAAAACTATCAAAAGACTTCATCAAAATGAGATAGAGGTATCTTTATTTATAGACCCAACTAAGCAGATGATAAAACTTTCACGTGAGTTAAATGTAGAATGGATAGAACTTCATACGGGAACATTTGCAAATATCTTTGCAATGCTTTATAGTGGATTAGATAAAACTCACCATACTATAAAAGAGTTAGAGTTACCAAGAGAAGAGTTAGCTAAAAAACTGAAAAAATCAGTAAAAGTAATCAAACAATCTTCAAAACTAGCAAAAAAACTAAACTTAAGAGTAGCAGCAGGTCACGGACTAAACTATCAAAATGTAAAATATATGACAGATATAAAACAAATAGAAGAGTTAAATATAGGTCAAAGTATAATAGCTAGAAGTGTGTTTA
>CBFDEF010000066.1:0-8484 GCA_965603755.1 uncultured Arcobacteraceae bacterium | reverse complement strand
TATAATTTAGGATATAAAATGTTTGAACGATTTTTAAGGTTTTTTGTTAATAATGCAAGGATGAACTATGTTCTATTCTTTTTAATTTTTGCTATTGGTATTTGGTCATATAACAAAATGCCAAAAGAGATATTTCCAACTTTTGAGATGGATATGGTCTCTATAAGTGGTTCATATACAGGAGCTAGTGTAGATATACTCGACAAAATGGCAGTATCCCAAATCGAAGATAATGTAAAGTCATTAGAGGGTGTAATTGAAACTACAACTGTAATAAGCCCAGGTAAATTTACTATAGTATTGGAACTTCAAAAAGGTAAAGATAGATACAATATGGCTAATAAGGTCAAAGATGCCGTTGCTTTAAGTAAAGGTGATTTGCCAAGTGATATGGATGAACCAACAGTAAGAGTAGTGGAAAGAAGTAGAGATCTTATAAATATAGCACTTACTTCAAAAGAATTATCTGTCGATCAAATGAAAAAATTTGCAGAAAGTTTCAAAAGTAAAATTTTAACAATAAGTGGTATAAGTGAAGTAACAGTATTTGGGGATAGTGATAAGTATTACGAAATACTTTTTGATGATAAAAAACTAGAAGCTTATGATATAGATAAAAATGAACTTTTTAATTCTATTGGCTCTTTATCATATATCTTTCCAATAGGTAAAATTGAGGGTGAAAAACACTATTTTATCTCAACATACAATGGTGCTAAATCAGCAAAAGAGTTAGCAAATACACTTTTAAAATTATCAAATGGAAGTATCTATTTAAGTGATATATCAACTATTAAAAAAAGATATGAAGACTCAAACACCCTTTACTCTTTTAATGGAAAGAACTCTATTTCTCTTGCTATAAAACAACTTGATACTGCAAATGCTATGGAGATATCAAAAAATATAACAAAGTTGATTGAAAAAGTACAACCAAAACAAAAAGATATTGATATAAGTGTAAGTGATGATAATAGTGACAGAATTAAAGAGAGACTTGATATTGTTGGTTCCAACATCACTATTGGTATTATTTTTATTGTTTTACTTGTTTGGTTATTAATCAACGCAAGAATGTCTTTTATTATATTTATAGGAATACCAACATCTTTTGTTATTGCTGCTATTTATATGTATCTTTTTGGATACAGTATCAACCTTATCTCACTTGTTGGGGTATTGATTGCTATTGGTATTGTTGTTGATGATGCTATTGTTGTAAGTGAAAATATACAACAACATATTGAAGAGGGGATGGAACCAAAAGAAGCAGCTATACAAGGTGCAAACGAGATGGTTAAACCAGTTACAATTGCTAGTATAACAACATTATTTGCATTTTTACCTGCTTTGATGATAAGTGGAACTATGGGAGAAGTTTTCAAACTAATTCCAATAGCACTTTCTGCTTTAGTTGTAGCATCACTAATTGAATCATTTATATTTTTACCAATACATGCTGCACATACATTAAAATCTGGTGCTAAAGTTACAGATTGGTCATATATGAATAAAATATATAATGAAATTATCCACTTTTTTATGAGATGGAAAAAGTCATTTTTAGTTATATTTATAATACTTGTACCTGTTTTAACATTTGTAGCTATAAAAACATCTAAATTTCAAATGTTTCCAAGCTTTGATGCAGATAATATAAAGATATCTATAAAAGCGAATCAAAATACAACACTTGAAGAATCTTTTGAGATAGTAAAAAAGATAGAAGCTGACCTTATTGCTAAAAAAGATATCTACCATATTAAAAGTATTGACTCAAGAGCTGGATACAGAAGAGATAGTGGAAGTAATACAGAGAGATTCCCTTATGTTATGTATATGACAGTAGAACTTAATAAGTTAGCTCCAAGTAACTTCTTGGATAATTATGTTACACCTTATTTGAGTTTATATTATAATCCAAAAGAGAGAAGTAGAACAAAAACTTCACAGCAACTATCAAAAGAACTTAAAAAGTTTTTAGAAGAAAACAACTATCAACAAAAATTTAACTTAACAGATTTAGTTGTATTGGAGCGAAAAGTTGGTCCAATAAAAGCTGATATAAAAATAGGGCTTGTTTCAAATGATGATAAAAAAATTATAAAAGCTATAGAGAGATTAACAGAAGAATTAAAATCAATTGAGGGTACTAAATCTGTTGCAAATTCTGCAAAATTTGGTATAGATGAGATAAAATTAAAAGTAAACTCATATGGACAACAGCTTGGTCTTACAGAAGCTACTATTGGTTCATATCTATCAAATTTATACCTATCAAAGAAAAAATCTGTCTCATTTGATGTTAAAGAGATGCTTGATATTAAAATTCAAAGTTTAAATAAAGATGATTTTGAAACATTTAAAAATACACCTATTAAATTAAGTGCTGGTCAAATTGTAAGGTTGAGTGAAGTTTGTGATTTTACTGTAAAAAAATCATTTGAACAACTTACAAAAGATAATGGTATTAAAAATTTCTATATCTATGCAAATGTTGATACAAAAATTATTACTTCAACAGAGGTTTTAGAAAAAATGGAACCACTTTTAAATGAGATTAAAAAAAGTGGGATAAAACTTGTTATGAAAGGGGAGGCTAAAAAGAAAAAAGAGTTAGCAAGAGATATGATGGCTGCTTCTGCCCTTGCCATTACCCTTATAATGCTTTCTATGCTATATCTGTTTAACTCATTTAGAGAAACTGCTATTTTAATGTCTGTTATACCTTTTTCATTTTTAGGTGTTTTAATTGGTCATAAATTTTTAGGTCTAAATCTATCTATGCCATCAATTATAGGGGCCTTAGGACTGGCGGGTGTTGTAATAAATGATGGTATTATTATGATGACATACTTAAAGAAAGCCAAAAATATTGAAGAGGTATTTTATAGAGCAACTAAAAGATTTAGACCTATTGTACTTACTACAATTACAACACTTATAGGTATGAGTTCTTTAATATTTTTTGCTACAGGACAAGCAGTTATATTTCAACCAATTGCTATAGCCCTTGGATTTGGACTAGCATGGGGGACAATATTAAATCTAATATACCTACCTGTATTGTATACATTTGCACATAGATTAAAATAGTAAATTACATTTAATTACATTTATGTTACAATGCGCGTAATATAAATGTGGAGGTGTAATATGTATAGTAATGAATGTATAGATACACAAAAGATAATAGATACTCAAAAAAATATGATAATCATTACAAATGGAAAAGGATTAGTTCAATCGAATAATTCTTTTTTGGAATTTTTTGATTTTGACAATACAGAAGATTTTAAATTAAAGTATGGATGTGTATGTAACTTTTTTGAATATGAGAAAGATAAAAAATTTTTACAATCAGATATGGATGGCGTATTGTGGGTAGACTATCTTTTGGATAATCAATCTTTAACTAATAAAGTAAAGATGAAAGATAAAAATAATAACACTCATTTTTTTGAAATAGAATCAGAGATATTTTACAAAAGTGAAGATAAAACACTACAAATAGTATCATTTTTTGATATAACTCAAAGTGAATTAAGAAACAATCAACTAGAAGATAGCTTAGAGCAAAAGAGTAAAGAGCTGGACTCTGTAAATAAACTTTTTACTGATTCTGTTGATGTTATAAATAATTATGCAGATGTATCAAAAACAGATTTAAAAGGTAAGATTACCTATGTATCAAAAATGTTTTGTGCCACTACAGGTTATACTCAAGATGAGCTTCTGGGAAAGTGTCATAACATTGTAAAGTCACCCCATAAAAGTAAAGAATTATATCGTGATATGTGGATGACAATACAAAGTAATAAAACATTTACAGGGATAGTAGAAAATAAAACAAAAAGTGGAGAGTTAATATCTTTTGAAACCATAATAAAGCCTGATTATGATAATAATGGGATAAAAATTGGATATATTGCATTTAGAAAAAATATAACAAATGAAAAAATTCTAGAAAGATTAGTTGAAGAACAAATAGAGGAGATAAGAAAGAAAGATAAACTTATCCATGAGCAATCAAAAATATCATCAATGGGAAAAATGATTGAAAATATAGCTCACCAATGGAGACAGCCTTTAAGTGTAATCAGCACTGTTGCATCTGGTTTAATTGTAAAATTTGAATATGATATGGTTGATAAAGAGGATGCTATAAAAAATTTACATATACTTGAAGAATCTTCACAATTTTTATCAAGAACAATTGATGACTTTAGAGACTTTTTTAAAAAAGATAAAATAAGAAAAGAGTTTAATATAAGAGATGTTATCTATAAATCTTTAGATTTAGTTAGGGTATCACTAAATGAATCTAGAATAGAGTTAGTTGTAAATTTACCTTCTGATGATATTTTAATTGATGGGTATGAAAATGAATTGACACAAGCTATTGCAAATATGTTAAATAATTCAAAAGATGCCTTAGGCTCAAAAGAGGATAAAGATAGATATGTTTTTGTAACATTAACATATACTAAAAAAGATGCAATAATTATAATCTATGATAATGGTGGAGGATGTGATGAGAGTATTATTTCAAATATATTTGAACCATATTTTACAACAAAACATCAAAGTCAAGGTACTGGAATAGGGTTATATATGACTAGCGAGATTATATCTAAGCATTTTAATGGCACTATATCTGTATCAAATAAAGAATTCCAGCACAATTCAAATCAATATATTGGTGCTTGTTTTGAGATAAAACTTCCTTTATAGGAAAGTTTTACACTCTAATTAAAATTCAAATCCGCCACCACTACCTTTGTTCATACTTTCATAAACAGCTTTAATATAACTTTCTCTTGTTTCACAATCTAGAATTTTATCACACTTCATACAAGAGTCAATATTTTTACTAATTTGACATTGTCTTAAAATATTAAGTGGATTATCTAAAGCTAATTGCCACTTGTCTTTTTCAAGTTCGTTGTTTTGTGTATTTACTTGGTTTTCCATCAATTATTTATAAGCTTTTTTAACTCTGCTTAGTTCATCGTTGCTTCCAAAAAAACAAGGTGAAGTATCATGAATATGAAGTGTTGGAATATCTAAAACTCTATACTCCCCATCAATAGCACCACCACCAGCAGTTTCAAAAATATGTGCAAATGGGAACACTTCAAAAAGTTGTCTAAGCTTTCCTTTTGGTTTATCAGAAGCCCCCGGATAAGAAAATAGTCCACCACCTCTTAAAAGTATATGATGTAGATCTGGAACCATACCACCACTATATGTCAAAGTGTAGTTATCGTCAAACATATCTGTAACCATCTCTTTATGATGGTCATACCAACACTGCTGAGTAGATCCAGGTGATTTTAAATTACCCTTTTCTTCCATTGTAATATCTTTGATATAGTTGAACTCTTCGTTTTGCATTCTATATAGTTTTACAGTTTCACCATCACAAACAACCATTTCAACTCTTGGACCAAATACCACATATACTGATGCAACTATGTTATCACCCGTGAAGTCATTTTTAAATATTCCATAGATTGAACCAACAGCAAGATTTACATCAACTAAACTACTTCCATCTAGCGGGTCATATGCTATTAGATACTCACCATCTTTGTTTATATCTATTATATGCTCTTGCTCTTCACTTACAATTTGTTTTACACTAGTTAAAAGTTTAAAGTTGTTTTCTATAACTATATCACTTTTAATATCAAGTTTTAGTTGAGTATCACCAGTTGAATTTTGTTCTTCACTTTTACTAGTATCACCTAGCTCTATAATCTTTTTTATCTCAATTGTTGATTTTTTTATTGATTCTATTATATCTTTCATTTTATACCTTTATTTATACTTTTTTACCGTTTTTTTCTATCCATTCAACTATCTTTTCTGGATTGTTTAGATCTAATATATTCATTGAGTTAGAAAAGTCTTTATGATTTATACTATCATCAGTTGCTACAGAATCACTAACCTCAAAATATCTTTCATCTATATTATTTCTCATCACACAAATACGAGGAAGAGGAAGAGTTTTTAAACCCTCTACAAGTAAAAAATCAAAATCATCAAAAATATCTATTAAAGTATCTATATCTGATGTTTGTTTTTTAAATATTGTAGTTTTATTAGGAGATACAACTGCCACATTTGCACCTGTTTGAGAAAATTTAAAACTATCTTTTCCCTCTTTATCAAAGGTTGCTTTATCTTTTGGATCATGCTTAATAATTGCTACTTTGTAACCTTTATCTTGAAGTATATTTGATACTTTTACAATAAGTGTTGTTTTACCACTATTTGAAGGACCAGTAAATGCTACTGCTAATCTTTTTTTATCTTTATTCATAAGGTGCATTATATCTAAAAGAATTAAAAATTAAATTATCAATATACAATTATTAATTGATTTATTTAATCTAAAATTAAACTTTCTAGTGATACCATATGTTTAGTTATTTTTTAATAACAATAGTTTAGCCAAACTTATCGCGAGGTAAGGACGGAAAGCCACGGGTCTTGATTGTAAGATAGCCGAGTTACCATGTTTTTTACATGAAGCAGATAGCTTAAATTCTTATACTCTTTTCCTAATTTTAGGAGTGAATCAAATGCAAACAATAATAAATGAAAAAATTTTAGATACATCTGTAGGGTCATATATTGATCTTAGTCATGGTGAAGATAGTTGGGAATGGAGTTTTTCAAAAAAAGAGAAAAGTAGTAAACTTTATTTTTATATTTTACCTTTACTTTTAGTTACATCTTATATTATCTGGTTTTAGTTATATATTGAGTTGTCTTTTTTATTGAATTTATATATTTTTTATTGTCAAATATTTTATCAAAACTATTTGTTAACATTGAATATATTTTAAAAGTTGGATATTTATTGTAAATACCGTTTAACATTGCCATAATAGTTTTTGGAGTTATATGGTGAGATAAATTAGAACTATTTTCCTCTTCTATACTACAAGCTAGTTTATAATTATCTTCTATACTATAACAAGCATCTATAAATACTATCTCTTTACAATCTTGAAGTTCCAAAACCATCTCTGGGGTGAGTTGAAATGTTGATATAAGTTTAGTATCTTTTAACTTATATTTTTGAAGCTCCTTTACTGCATCAATACCAAAGGCATCTTCACCTCTGAACTCATTTCCATACCCAATAATCACTCTCATTTAGTTTCTATCGATAACTTTTACTAAATTTTTATCTTTATCTCTTACCTCTATTTTAGAAGATACTATCCCTAAGGCATGTGTAGAACAACTTAAACATGGATCAAAACATCTTATAACAGCTTCTACTCTATTTAATGCACCGTCTGTTATATCTTTACTATCTATAAAAGTTTGTGCAACTTGTTTTACCCCTGCATTCATTGCTAAACTATTATTTCCTGTTGCAATTATTAGATTTACAGATGTTATAACACCATCTTTGGTAACTTCATAGTCGTGAAATAAAGTCCCTCTAGGTGCTTCAGAACATCCTACCCCTTTTGTAGAACTTACTGTACTATTTATTTTTATATTTTCATCTGATGTTACTTTATCATTTAAAAGCTCTTCAATTTTTTCAATTCCATAAATAATCTCTATAAGTCTTGCATAGTGATAATAAAATGAGTTAAGTACCGGTTTACCATCATTTAAAGCTTTGAACTTTTTTAGTTCTTTATCTGCTATTGGTGTACCACAAGCTTTTGCCACATTTAGCCTTGCTAATGGTCCAACTCTATACATACCATTTGGGTATCCAAGTGGTTTATAGTATGGTGACTTTAAGTAACTATCCTCTTCAACCGCTTCACCTATGTACTCTTTATAATCTGATGGGTTTATCGCTTCTTCTAAAACTTTCCCATTTGAATCAATAAATTTTAACACTCCATCATAGTGTTCAAGGTTTCCTTTTTCATCAACTAATGCCATGAAAAGTGATGGAAAACTTCCAAATGATTCTATCTCATTTTTAAACTTATGTGTGTTTGATGTAAAATATTCTAATGTTTCAAGTGCAATCTCTTTTGCTCTTGGAATTTGTGTCAATATACTATCTTTTATCTCTGGTGTTAATTTTTGTGTAACTCCACCTGCTACAATATTTGTAGGGTGAATTCTTTTTCCACCTAGTTGTTCTATTATTTTTTGACCAAAGGCTCTTAATTCTATACCATCTTTTGCCATTTGTGGGTGTGTTTGCATCATTTTAAAGATATTTCTATCCTCTTTTTTTGCATCAAAACCATATATAAAATCAGGACTTGAAAGATGATAGAAGTTTAAAGTATGTGATTGTATTATTTGAGCAAGATTTATAACCTTTCTTAAATTTATACCTGCTTTTGGAGGCTTCACTGCTAAAATATCATCACATGCTTTTGTTGAAGATATAGCATGACTTACAGGGCAAATACCACAAGTTCTTGCCGTTAGATGTGGCATCTCTGTATACATACGCCCTTCACAAAACTTTTCAAAACCTCT
>CBFDEF010000065.1:0-8521 GCA_965603755.1 uncultured Arcobacteraceae bacterium | reverse complement strand
TATAGTTTCCATTCTCTTTTAAAGTTTTATAGTTTGGTTTAATTGTATATTTTCCACCGTTACAAATTTTACTATTCTTTGCATATTGAATAATATTAGAAAACTCTTTCTCTATTAAACTATCACTCTTATTTAGATATTTTACATACAATTTTGTTTTTTTTATATTTGTAGTTGTTATAGTTTCAAAAGTTTTTGTTTTTGAAATCTCCAAACCACTTACTGATGTAATTAATAATAAATTTAGTACAAATAAACTTTTAGATTTCACAACAAAACTCCTTTATTTATTAGCTTTTCTAGCTTTTAGATATGCTCGTTTTGGAGCAGGATACCCCTCTACGGTTTTAGTGGGATCATTTGGGTCTAAAAAGTTTGTTAAACTTTGCTCAAAAGTCCAATCAGTAACCCTTTGCTCTTTATCATCTGTTGTAGTTATCTCTATTAGTTCAATATCTACGAACCCTGCTCTGCTCATCCAGTTTTTAAAACAACTTACAGTTGGGAGGAAATATACATTTGGTATCATTGCATATCTTGAGGTCGGACATAAAGCAACTTCATCATCTCCATCTATCATAAAGCTATCTACAATGATCTCACCATTTTTATTTAATGCTCTATAAAGTGATTTTAAAGAAGCTATTGGGTCACTTCTATGGTACAACACACCAAGCATAAAAATCATATCAAACTTATGCTCATAAAACTCAAGATGCTCAACACCTAAAAGCTCATATTTTATATCACTTTTTACAAAATGATTTACTATATCAAACTGTGTGTTAAATATTGGAGATGGATCAAACCCTACAATTCTTTTTGGTTTATCTTCAAGCATTCTAAACATATAGTATCCGTTGTTACACCCAACATCTGCTACTATTTTATTTTCAAGATTAAAATGTGGTCGTAAAAGATTATATTTACTATTACTTTGCCACTCACTATCAATATCTAGCCCACATAAACTAAAAGGACCTTTTCTCCAAGGGATTAAAACTTTTGCATTCTCTTTTAAAGATTTAAAATCTTCTTTTGATAAAGGGGTATCTGCTTTAGCTGTAACCCAATCACCATAAGATATATCAAGATTATCAACCTCTATTTTTTGTATATTTTTTAAAGCATCCTGCATACGCTTGATATTTTTCCACTCAAACCACTTTGCCCGCTCTTCTCTTATCTCATCTAAATTGCACATAACAATTCCCTTTAGTTATAATTAATGCAATTTTACTTTAATTTTCCATTTTGTTGACTTAAAATAATTTTTCTTACCTTTTATTCTTTTATATCTTTAAAATCAGAGCGTTTTTTTTCTAACTCTTCTCTATATTTAATATAATCACCAAAATCAAAAAATTTATTATATCGTGAATGTCTTGCTTTTATATTTTTTGAATGTTTTATTGGACACCAAAACTGTTCTGTTCTTCCTGCTATCTCACGAACATATGCAATTACACCATTGAAATATTCACAATACCAACAATTAATTTTCTCAACTTTATCTAAATAAAATAGATTATATCTATCCATAACTACATAGTCTGATCTTTTAACTTTTGGTATTTTATATATAGGGAAACAAACACTTTGAAATATTGTTACTAAAATATCTACTATTAAAATTGGTAACATCATAGACCATATAAAAGGTATAGTAAAAACTGCTAGGACTGGAAAAGAGGATAGGTATTTTATAGAGTTAATTATTTTTGATCTACCCTCATTTATAACATTTTGTTCAAATTTAACCTTTTCATTCTCATATTTATAGAAGAACTCATCCTCTTTATGTTTTAACTCTTCTATTAGTTCATCTTCTAGCTCATTTATCTTTGAAATTATCTCATCTATTTTATTACTCATATTAAAATATTAATAAAGTTACTATTGCAAAGATACACAACACAACAAAAATATCAAACTTATTGTATCTACTACCTCTTTTTTTGTTAAAACTCCATTTATATTTATAACTCTCTTTAGGAATATTATAAGAGTTGTTACATGATGAGCTATTTATATTGATATTCTTCATACCTTTACCTTATGAATTATTTGTTATCAAGTATAATACTCCAATGCTTAATATTAGATTAAATTATTAAGATATTATATAAACTATGTTAAAATAATTTATGATTAATTTAAACTTACAAATTGAAGAGTTAATAGAGAGCAAAGCCGCCGATTTTCAAATAGCAAAGGCTATTAAAATTGAGATAAAAAGTTACTTAGATTCACTAGATGAACTATTTATAGAATCAAGTGGAAAAGACTTTTTTGTAAAACATACTAAAAAAATAGATGGCTTTATTAAAGTTATTTATAAATATCTTTTACGAAAACATTTTGGTTCATACCTACCAATGAGTAACTCAATACCAATGACCATAATAGCACTTGGAAGTTATGGAAGAGAACAACTTTGTATATACAGTGATATTGATATTATGGTACTTTTTGATGAGATAAGTGGATTTAATACAAAACCAATTATGGAAGAGTTTATGATTTTAGCATGGGATAGCGGATTAAAACTTGGAAGTAGAGTTCATGATATTGAAGAGATCTCTGATGCTGTTAAAACTGATGTTACAATTAAAACTTCGATTTTAGAATCAAGACTTATTTATGGTTCAAAACACCTATGGTATAAATTCCAAAATAAACTTATAAATATTAGAAATTACAATCAAAAAGAGTTTGTTCTAGAGAAACTTGATGAACATAAAAAAAGGCTCTTAAAATATCCATTAACAATGCAACCAAATATTAAAGATGGATATGGGGGTATGAGAGAATCTAATATGTTATTTTGGATGGCAAATATAACTTATGGTGTATCAAATACAAAAGAGCTAACTAATATACTATTTACAGAAAATGAGTACAAAAAATACAGAACTGCTTTAGAGTATATATTTAAAGTTAGAAATGCTTTACATTTAATAGCAAAGAAAAAATTAGACATTGTAACTTTTGATGTACTACCTGAGTTAAGCACTAAATTAAGATTTAGCAATACTGCAAGATTGGTAAAAGAGAGACAGTGTATGTCAAAAATTTTACAATCATTACATACAATTCATCAATTTACTTCAATAATGACAAAAAAAATCACAAGAAAGTTTTTATTTGATTCAAAAAATTTTAAAACAATAAAAGCTAGTAAAATTGGTAAAAATATATATAGTTTTGAAAATAAAATATTTACTTCATTTAGTCAACTGCCTAAAAAGTTAAATCAATTTTTAAAAGAGTTTATAGCTTTACCAAGTAATATTAATAGTTTTGATCAATCCTATTTATACTATGCATCAAAAACTATACTACCTGTAAAAACAGATGATAAAACAAAAACTTTAATTGTATCACTTCTTAAAAAAGAAAATTTATATGCATGTATAAAACTTCTATATAACACAGGTTTATTAATACAAATTATACCAACACTAAAGAAAATTATAAATCAACCGCAATTTGATGGTTATCACAAACACCCTGTTGATATACATAGTATAAAAACTTTATATCATATAGAAAATATTCATGATAAATTTATATTAAATATGTATGATAAATTATCATCAAATCAAAAATTTGTTTTAAATCTTGCTGCATTTTTTCATGATTGTGGGAAAGGTCGTGGTAAAGATCATCATATAGTAGGTCAAAATTTATTTAGAAAATTTGCAAAATCTTTAGATATAAGCCAAGAGAATGTTAACTTAGCATCAACACTTATAAGGTATCACAATATTATGAGCAAAGTTGCTACAACAGAGGATATATATTCTCAAACTACAATTTTAGCCTTTACAGGAGTTATAAAAACTAAAGAGGCTTTAGAGTTACTATATATACTTACTTATGCAGATATAAACTCTGTAGACAGTAAACTATATAAAAGCTCAACCTCTGCACTTTTAAAAGAGTTATATTTACAATCTATTCCAGCATTTGACAACAAAGAGTTATTAAAAATAAGCACCAGAAGGGTAGCAAAAGAGAACACTATAAAAAATCATAAACTTTATATAGAATTATCAAGATTGATGCAAAAAAAGATTTTAAATATAAAATCAAATCAGATATTTATTAAATATAAAGCGGAAGATATAATCAAGATTGCAATTAGAGCAAAAGAGATTACACAATGGGATTTTAAAATATTCAATAAAAATAATCTAACAATAAGAATCACAAGAGCAGTACCACTTAACCTTGGATATTTACTTGGTAAAATGCACTTTTTAAATATATCATCATTGGGTATATATAAACTGTTTGATAACAAAAAGTTTTTCGAAATATCTTTTGATGAAAAATTAGATGATGAAGATCTACTTTTTGTTGAACAAATTATTCAAGACTCTTTTGATATGGAAAAGTCTGTTAAACTAAAAAAACCAAATATTGCAAAAAGTGAAATTACAATAAATTGTGATCATACAGATGAATTAGCATTAATGAAAATAGAGACAAAAGATCAAAAAGGATTATTTAGTTATATTGCAAAAGTTTTTGATGATTTTGATATTGAGATAAATAGTGCAAAAATTCAATCAATAAGAGGAAAAGCAAATGACCTTTTTCTTATATCTAAAAATGGTAATTTTTGCTCTAATAAAGATAATATAATAGAGATATTAACAAATAGTTAATATCTCTATTTTTAATAATACTATCTAAGTTTTTTGATTTTTTTGTTATTAATTTTATATATTTTTGATGATATATTTTGAGAAAATTTATTTTTAGTGAATAGAATTATATCAGAATTACTAAAAGCAAAATCTTCATCATAATCTTTTTTTGTAATATTTGCAGATGTTGAATAAAGACAATTGAATTTTTTGATAAAATTATGATGTTGTGAGTTATTATTCACTACTCTAAAACTAAGTTGGTTTGGATAGATAAAAGTTGTAAGTTTCGAGTATCTTACTTTTTTTCTCATTTTTTTTGGGATACGAGTATATTTTTTTAAAGTTTTAAAGCTATCCACTACTTGTAATATTTTTTGATTTGTATCTCTTTGTTTTATGATTGAGAGTTTTTTATCATCAGAAGATAAAAAACCAACCGTAGTATCTGTTTGTGCTAGATAAACTAAATTTTTATTCATAATTTCAACTATTAATTCCCAAGCTAAACTTGGGAACTAGTTTTTTATATCTCTATGCTAAAAACTCTTGAATAGATTTTGGAATTAATCCTGCTTTATCTTTTTGAGCTTCTATAGCTTCAACAGATGCTAAAGCACCAGCTACAGTTGTAACATAAGGAACATTCATTCTTAAAACTACTCTTCTGATTTGTGCTCCATCATCCTTACTAGACTCTTTACCATCAGCAGTGTTTATAGCCATTACTATCTCTTCATTCATTAAGCTATCAGTGATATTTGGTCTCCCCTCACTTACTTTTAGAACTTTTTCACACTCAACACCTGCTTCACTTATAGTTTTATAAGTTCCACCAGTAGCCACTACTGTAAATCCTAGAGATATAAGTTTTGAAGCAATTGTAGAGGCAAACTCTTTATCTAAATCAGCTAGTGAAATAAATACTTTTCCACCATTTTGAGGAAGATGATTTTTAGCTGCACATTGTGCTTTTGCATAAGCCGTTCCAAAGTTACTACTTATACCCATAACCTCACCAGTAGATTTCATCTCAGGTCCAAGAATAAGGTCAGCACCACCAAGTTTATTAAATGGAAAAACTGCCTCTTTTACAGCAACATGATCTTTTAACATTGGAAGCAATAGGTTAGCAGTTTTAGGATTTGTTACATTAACAATTTTCTCATCTTTATCATATACTTTTAATGCTTCTCTTAAAGGTTGACCAAACATAACTCTAGTTGCAACTTTTGCCATAGGGATACCTGTAGCTTTAGCAACAAATGGTACAGTTCTAGATGCTCTTGGATTTACTTCTATTAGGTAAATTTTACCTTGGTGAATAGCATATTGTGTATTCATAAGCCCTATAACACCCAGATTTAGTGCCATAGTTTTTGTTTTTTCCTCAACCTCTTTAAGAATCTCAGGAGATAATGATATTGGAGGTAAACTACATGCAGAATCACCAGAGTGAATACCAGCTTCCTCAATATGTTGCATAATTCCACCAATATAAACATCTGTTCCATCAGAGATACAATCAACATCAAGTTCAATTGCTCTATCTAAGAATTTATCAACAAGAACTGGTGCATCATTTGATACTGATACAGCTTCTGCCATATACTCTTTTAGTTCACCATCATTATAAACAATCTTCATACCACGACCACCAAGTACAAAAGAAGGTCGTACAAGAACTGGATATGTAACTCTATTGGCAATAGAAAGCGCTTCTTCTAAAGTTACAGCTGTTCCATTATCTGGTTGTAAAAGTCCAGCTTCTTCAACGAAAGTAGAAAATTTCTCTCTATCTTCTGCTAAATCAATAACTTCAGCCGTTGTACCAATGATTTTTCCACCCATCTCATGGATTGCATTTGCAAGTTTAAGTGGAGTTTGTCCACCAAAATGTACAATAATACCATCTGGATTTTCAGTTTCTATTACTGATCTTACATGTTCAAAATCAATAGGCTCAAAATATAATATATCTGATGTATCATAATCTGTTGAAACAGTTTCAGGATTACAGTTATACATTATAGTTGTTACATCCATCTCATTTAATGCAAATGCAGCATGACAACAACAATAATCAAACTCAATACCTTGACCAATTCTATTAGGACCGCCCCCAATTATCATAACTTTTTTCTTATCTGATTTTGGTAACTCAACTTTAGGTAACTTTGTAATATTTGTAGTTGAATAAAGGTATGGAGTAAGAGCTTTAAACTCAGCTGCACATGTATCAACTTCATTATATTCGATATTTACACCAAGCTTTTTTCTTGCTTCATAAACATCATTTTCTGTTAAACCCATAAGTGAAGCTATCATAGCATCACTAAAACCATAAGTTTTTGTTTTTCTTAGCTCTATCTCATTTTCAAGGTGTTTTGTACCTTCATCTTTGATAAGAAGTTCTCTTTCATAAATCTCTCTAAATTGAGATAAAAACCAAGGATCAACTTTACATATATCAAATAATTCTTCATTTGACAACCCTTGTCTAAATCCGTCCATAAGATATAAAACTCTATTTTCGTTTGGTCTTCTTATCTCTTTTTTAGTTGTCTCTAAATCAGCATTCATACTGTTAAAACCAATAAGACCAGTTTCAAGAGAACATAATGCTTTTTGCATAGACTCTTTAAAAGTTCTACCAATAGCCATAACTTCACCAACAGATTTCATACCAGTTGATAGTGTAGAGTTTGCCATTGGGAATTTTTCAAATGTAAAACGAGGAATTTTAGTAACAACATAATCAATAACTGGTTCAAAAGATGCAGTAGTACCTGTAATATCATTTTCAATCTCATCAAGTGTAAATCCAACTGCAAGCAAAGTAGCTACTTTAGCAATAGGATAACCTGTAGCTTTTGAAGCCAACGCAGAACTTCGTGAAACTCTTGGATTCATTTCAATAACAATCATACGACCTGTTTTTGGACATATTGAAAACTGTACATTTGATCCACCAGTATCTACGCCAATCTCTCTTAAAATATCAAAAGATGCATTTCTCATATTTTGGTATTCTTTATCTGTTAATGTTAGCGCTGGAGCTACTGTGATACTATCACCTGTATGAACACCCATAGGGTCAAAGTTTTCTATAGCACATACGATGATACAGTTATCTTTATTATCTCTAATAACCTCCATCTCGTATTCTTTCCAACCAAGCATAGACTCCATAATCTCAATCTCGTTAATTGGACTAGCAGATATACCAGCTTCTGCTAACTCTTTAAACTCTTCCATATTGTATGCGACACCACTACCACCACCTGCAAGTGTAAATGAAGCTCTAGAAATTACAGGAAAACCAATCTCTTTTGCTTTTTCAATAGCCTCTTCAACAGTGTATGCATTTGCACTTTTTGGTAAATCCATACCAATTTTTATCATTGCTTCATTAAAAAGGTGTCTATCTTCACCTTTTTTAATAGCATCTGGATGAGCACCAAGAAACTCGATTCCTTCTAACATACCTTTATCATACATAGATGTAGCAACATTAAGTGCAGTTTGTCCACCCATAGTTGGTAAAACAGCATCAATCTTTTCTATCTCAATAATTTTTGCTATCATATTTTCAGTGATAGGCTCAATATAAGTTTTATCTGCAAACTCTGGGTCTGTCATAATAGTAGCTGGATTTGAATTGATAAGAACAACTCTATAACCTAACTCTTTTAAAGTTTTTGTAGCTTGAGTACCAGAATAGTCAAACTCACAAGCTTGACCAATAACAATAGGTCCTGAACCTATCAGTAAAATAGACTTAATATCTTCTCTTTTTGGCATTTGTTTTATTCCTTGATATTTCATTAAAATTTGATAATTTTACCCTAAAAATGCTTAAA
>CBFDEF010000064.1:0-8710 GCA_965603755.1 uncultured Arcobacteraceae bacterium | reverse complement strand
TACCTCACTCGACCAATATTGTTTTATTCATTATAGGGAACACCGAATTCTACCAAATATTTCTTAGACTAACGTAAGTTATTCTTCTAAGATATAAGAACCAATTATCCCTTACATCAAATTTATTATGGTCGGCTACATCTGTACAGATGATTTTAGGATTCCGTACTATAGATAAGAATCCATTTTTCTATCTTATAAACCGACTTCCATACATTTTTCGAATTGAAAAATTTTTTTTTATTTCTAAAAAATAAAAATGAAAAAAAGTATTTAAGACTTTCGGTTTTCGTCGAAAAAAAGTTATTCTTTCTCCATTAGAATTAAAAACATTATAATAAATTGAATTAATATCATTGACCATATTGTAATATCAAGAAATATACTTCCATGTGCTTTTATTCCACACATCCATAACATTCCCGATTCTGAACTGTTTATAGCATTATATATTAGATGTAGTGTCATAATCAATAGTAGCATTACGCCTTGAGACATTACAATATATATTTTTTTTGATTTATTCATATTTTATTACATCTAAATATTTTTTTAATTCTTTAAATTTGTTAATTATGTCTCTAATAGTCTTATATTTTGTACAAAACTTCGCTAAATAGTTTTTCTGTACAGTTATTAGGTATGGTTGAGCTATTTGTTTTACACTTGCGAATTTGTATTTTTTAAGTATTTTGTCGGAATTGTGTACATAACAATATAACATATTATTCTCATTATGTATATGCGAAAAGACGATTATATCAGAATCATCTCTATCCTTTTTGTAGACGGCAAAGCGTATTTTGTTTAACGGACAATCTTGTTTATGACTTTCTTTGAATTCTATTTTTACTCCGTGTTTATTTATATAATCAACTCCCTTAAAGTTAAACATACCAAATACTTCTTTTAAAAAAATAGAATGATTATAATTTGAACCAAAAAAGTTTTTATAATCATGTATAGTAATTTATATCATCTCTATTATCTGATTTAACGCTTTAAAGAATATCCTACAAAATTTCTCTTTAATATAACTAAAACCAGACATACGACATTTATAACAATATCCATTAGTTATATTATACCAAGAATTATCCATTTCTTTTCTACAATGTTTACATTTACTCATTTTATATCAACTCCGATTTTATATCTTCTATTGTTAATAATATATAATCTTGTTCACAAATTGCCTTTATAAATCGACATAACGATTCTATTTTACTAATCTTACAACCATGTAATATTTCTACTGTTATTGATTGTTCTATATTGCCTTTCCATGTACCTATACTAAAATGTATTGTTGCGTCAAAATATTTCGCTATGAATTTTATTGCGTCATTACGTTGTTTAATAGTATTATAAGAAAAAAATAGTGTATATTTATGTTGAATCATAATAACCATCCCTTTTTTGTTTTAATATTTGTACGTAAATGTCGGCTACACATATCTTCAAATTTTATCATAGTATACTGTTCATAGATTTTTTTAGCGAGATTATTTATTTCACTTCTAAGTTTACATAATTCGCACATATTAATCATCTACTCCTTATATGGAACATTTTCTAATAAATAAGAGATTTGTTCTTCAAATTCGTCGAAAAAATTGTCGTTAAAAATTTGTTCAATACCTAATACTATTAAAGGAATTGATGCGTTCACTACTTGAACAAAAGTAAGTGTTTTAATCATGTCTGTATTTTTTAATACAGCATCTAAATATGGTTCAAATTCTTCATATGTTAGATTTGTTAAATATTTAATACATTTTAAAAATTCTTTTTTATCAATCATATTTTATCATTCCATATTATTTTTTATTTGCTATTAGCTAAATGTATTTATCTATTAACCGAAATGGATAATAGTATAATATAACTATTTTTTAGCAAATTCTATTCTATTTTCTAACTTTTTGTTTTCTTGTTTAATAGCTATTTCACTCCAACCATCCCTTCTTTTTTTCAAATTTTCTACATATTTAATTTTATTACTTAAAGGAATAGATTCACGTTCTTTCAATTTTTTGAAGTATAATCCATTTTCAAACTTAAAAAACCAACCTTCTTTATCATTTTTTGGTAAACAATCATAACATACCTTAAAAATGTATGAATTTCCATGCCAAAAAGGGTTATTACATTTCGGACAAAAATACCAACCTCTATTGTATATATATGACATTTTATTAATCAACTCCTTTTTATTTTATGTCTCTATTTATTATACGATATGGATAATAATATAGCATTATAGTTCGGATAATTTGTCTATAAAGTCAATATATTTTTCTAATACTTTTCGGTTAAATTTTCTTTCCATTAATCTTGTTATATATTCATGGTCATACATAAATAAATGGTACGCTAACGAAATTTTTTGTTTTAAGTCTAATACTTTTGTTATTATTCCATGAATTATTTCATGATTTATTACTCTAATTACGTTGTTTATTTTTTCAGTATTTCCAAATAAAGTAATTTCTCTATATTCATGGTCAAAAAATCCACCAATAAACTTTAACTTTCTTTTTGTCATAAATTCAATGTCTTTAGGAATAAAATCATTATAAGATTGTCTTGTATTATATTTTGGAGTACAATATTTATCCATTTTTTTTTCCTCTAATATTTAATTTTAATATATATAAACTTTTTGTCGATAAAATGTAAAAAAAAAGAGTAATTTAGGTTATTACGTATAAATGCGTAATACGTAATTATTTCTTTTGTTTATACTCGTAGATTGTACAATTAATATTTAAGATGCTATTATCAAAGGGAATTTGCTTAGCCCCGCCCGTAGTAATTCTGCGTGAAATTGCTTTACCATATTTAGCGTTTACGCTTGAATCTTTCCATTTTTTATGGTCGGTCAATGGAATAGCAATCCATAATGTGCCTTCTTCAATCATATAGTTAATGCCTTCATTCCCTAATGGTAATACATCTACATCGTCTGACATATTATATCAATCCTCCAAATTGTTTTTTATGAGCTAAATTTCTTTTCAATTCTCTCATTATTCTATTATATTATTATTTTTGATTTTAAAAATTTCGATTCTAAAAAAGTAGAACCGAAAAACGTATTTAAATATTTTCATTTTTCAATCATGCCTTCTTAGTCCTTATTATGTAATATTTTGTACCATCTATTTTAATGTACTTTGGTTGAGATGCTCGAAATTGTATATTAACATCAATTCCGTATTTAGTAGTTAAGCTATTACGTTCACGTTCATTAGTAGTTATATGTGTTATTGTAAATCCATCACTATTAGTGAATTTAAGATTTCTTACTGCTTGAGAATGTATATTGGTTTTGCGTATGTTTTCATATAGTCTTTTAGCTTGTTCTATATTATGTATTCGGTCATTAGATTTTATAATGTCTTTTATATTATCAGATAATTCTATGTCATCTATGTCATCAATTTCCTCTAATGTTGTTTCTATAGGTATTTTTGTTGGATTTTCATATTTATCCATTAGTTTACTATGTGCTTTTTGTACATCTTTAAATCTCTGTTTTAATGATTTAACAAACTTAACTTGATTTTTGGTTGCTTTACCAACTCGTATAACTTCTTTACTTTCAGTAGATTTACTTTCATTAACGTGAAATGCTTTATCTTTTCGCTTTTTTGCTTTAGGTTTTGTCTCTTTGCCTAATAGGTTATAGTTTTGTATCATAGCATCTATATTTTGTACTGCTGAAGTATATAATTGACTATTATTGTCCTTTAACAAGAATAATCGTTCTAATACTGAATTAATACTCTTATTCTTATTCTGCGTCCAAACAATTTTTTGTCCGTTATTTGTACTTATTGGTTCAAATATCATAAATTTTCTCATATTATATCAATCCTCCATTTTTATAATTACTATTGTTTAACATTTTTCTTTCAATAGTGTTTGTAGTTAGATTTAAGCATATTAAGGGAAGTCCTATAATATTACTCTGATAACTACTATGTTGTTTTTTATCCATTTTTCTCATTTCTATTTTATGAAAGAAAGTATTTAAGTTTTTTGATTTTTTATATTAGTCCTTCATTGTTAAGTAGAATGGTTCTTGATTTTGCCTCCATATATTCCATTTTACTTTCTCTATATGTCTACGTAATAGATTATTTGGTATTCTATTATCTATTATCGTTTGTAGTTCATCTATTATCTCTTTCACGTGTAATAATTCTACACGTTCAAGCAACAATGCCTCACGTTCCATATAGGCATTACGTGGTACGCATTTCAGCTTACACACGTTTTCCCTTATTAATTGTCCAATTCGCTTTAACATATTATATTACCTCCTATGTAATTCTTTTACTAATACATCTCTTAGAGAATCGAAAAATACCTTATACGACGGATGCGTATATTGTTTTCTCTTTTGAGACAACTTATATATAGCCGTTAATATATCTGTAATACTCATTTCACTTATTTTCTTTAACATATTATTTGCCTTTTAGTAGTTTTTGTCCTTCTATAATATCCCTTATGTCTTTCATTCTTTTCAATCCATACAGCGTTAAATATATACTTACTACTTTTAACTTCTATATGTTTACTTTTATAGAGTTTTGGTCTTATACTCATCCATGTCTCAGTTATCCATTTCTTCATAGTCTTATTTACTATGACTTTATCCAATTTGGTTCTTATTGGATGTATATTAGTCTTAGGAATAGAGAGTAATTCCCTATTCGCATTAGACCAATCATCATACATATTGTCTAATAGCTTCTGATGATTAGCCTTTAGAGGGTTTTCGCTTACTCCTTTCTCAATATTACGTAAGCGTTTCGCATTAACATTAATACCATTAGCCTTAAATCTTGATTGCGATTCCATAAATCGCTTAGCTAATGACAAGTCCGACCAGTATAAGTTTTCGGTCATAATTAGAAAAAGGATAATCACGCTTATAACACTATTGGTTTTGAACAAATTACGTACTGATAACACGTACAAGTCTTAGAATGTACTCTATAGTATCGAACTCTCATTCTAATCCATTTCCATTAATTTTCGTCAACCATCGCTTGACAACTTACGCATGACAAGGTGCGATAAATCTAAGATTCCGCCGACAAAACGGTACACTACTGTCCTACTCACACCACAAAATTTTTTTTTCATCTGAATATGTACTCAAGTGCCCAAACCCCCAAATAGTAATAAAATTATTTGGACACGAATGTTCTATATTATCTATAAAAAAAGAGATAATAATAGTAATAGTATTAAATTTTCTATAGATATAATGTTGAGAATTCATGACCAAATTTTAAAATAAAAAAAAGAGTGACGGAAACTCCGCCTATAAATTTAACATATCTTCCAACGTATCTACAATGTTTATCAAAGGCATTGTAGGTATGTTGTCTTCCTCAAACATAGTAATGTACTTTTTGACGTCAGAAATTAATTCTTGGATCTTTGAAGCCAAATCTGTTTCTAAAACATCCTTTATATATTTACTCCTACTAATTCCACGTTCTTCACATATCTCAGTAATTTTTGCTGTTAATTCTATTGGTATGGAAATACTAAAATTTGTATTCATAATTCTTCTACTTTTTCTCCCATTTTATTTTCAAAATACATTTCTACAGCCTTTGCTAATATTTTACTTCTACTTATTTCTTCTTCACCTGCCGCTTTATTTAGTTTATATACCATATTAAGTGGTAGTGAAATTGTTATTGATACATTCATAACATACACCTCATAATTTTATTAATTACATTTTATTTTTTTTTATTAGTTACTAATGAAAATAGTAATTATTACCTTTAAAACTCTTCTATTTTGTTAGGAAGTTGATAGTTAATTGTTATTTTTAGTCACTACTAATAGACTATAAACAGACTATAAACATACATTTTTTATACTATAAACCCTATATAAACAGTATGAAAAAGGTCGATGTAGATGATATTACCAAACGAAAATTAGTCAGTTTATCGTCTGTTTTAGGTATGACTCAGAGTAAGATTATAGCCATTTTATGTCATGCAAACAGTCCAAAAAAAGTACTTGAAATGGCGATGGATTATGTTATAACTGAACCTCAAAAAATAGAAGAAGAAGACTTATAGTCTTATTCTGTAAAATTTTCAAGTGAATTTTCATGACAGATATAGTGCCAGAAAAACAAATTAAATTTATGAAAATCCTACGTGCTAACGGAATGATCTATGAAGATATTGCCGCTATAACTGGGAGATCTCTTGGTTCTATTTGGAACTATTGTAAGGATGTTGCAGTACTACCTAAAGGAAAAAGACGCAATCCTTTTCAACAAATAGCTCTCAAAGATGCCGAAAAAATTGCTGAAAGCAGGTTGCCAAATGTTACAAATTTACGTCTTGCTGAAGAAGTTGGAGATATAGATTATTTTATTGAAGAACATGAAGTTGGTACTCGTTTTAAAGGTCCACTCGATAAAATATCTACTAAAGAACTTCAAAAACTTATGCAAGAACCTACTAATTATCATAGTCCATTAGGTATAAAAGAGTGGGCTGATAAATATATCGCTGGACCTGAAGTTGGTCTTTTAAAAGAACCACCTCATAAATTCTGTCCAACACAATACGAAATGATGGATGCATGGGCGACATACCGTAATTGTTTGTTTGCATGTTTTCGTGATTTAGGCAAAACAGTAGTAGCGATCACTATAACAACACGTGAAATATGTGAAAATAGGGAAAATAATTACTTTATAATGTCAGAGTCAAAACAAAAAGCCGCCAATAGGGTTAGAACTATAGGAAATATACTACTTACGAACAAACCAATAATTGCTGATTACGGTTTTTTACCTATGACGCATAAATATGAAGGCATGAGGGCATCGTGGAAATCAAGTGAAATAACAGTTAAGCGAAATTTTCGCCAAACCGATCCTACACTTATGGCTTTTTCTACTGAATCTACAGAATCTACTGGGGCACATTTCGCTGGTGGAATGTACGATGATGTTTGGTCTCGTTCATTACAACGCAATGCACGTTCTAATAAAGATAAATTCTTTAATTGGTATGGAGAGATGGAAGGATGCCTTGAGGATGCTTGGGAACTTTGGCTTCTTACATATAAAGGTCCAAATGATTTATATGCAGAGCTTCAAGATACACAATACTTTGTTACATATGAAAGACCAGCTTTTGTAAAATATCCATCAGAATGGCATGTAGAATTCCAAGAAGTTGAAGGGAAAAAGGTTTTTAAGGAAATAGTTATAGATACAGATGATTGGGAACTTACTGATGATGGTAATGGTAGATTTACACCAGAATTTTTTCTTACTAAATTATTTAAATCAAAAGATGTGGCTATTTATAGATCAGAGTACGATTTAAAACGTATATCGTCTAAAGGAAAATATTTCCATGTAAACAAACTTCGTAAAATACGATCTTATAATGATTTCTTTGGGCAGATTAAAAACGTAAAAGAAAGACCAAAACATATGAGGGTTATAGGGTTTTTCGACTTGGCTTTTAGCCAAAAGAAACGTGCTGACTATAATGCCTTAGCTATTGTAGGAATTTTTCAAAAAAAACTGTATTTATTAGAAACATACCAACGAAAAACAGCCACAGATAAAGATAGAGTAGATATGATGAGACAAGCCTATAAAACATTTCATCCATTTCTACATGAGATATATGTTGAATCAGACTTACAACAATCTGCTAAAGTACAAGAATTACAGAAAAAAGCTCCATTTGTACTACTTAAGCCCTTTGCGTCGAGACAAGAACAGAATAGATTAATGAAACATAAAAGTAATGAAGAACGACTTCCAACTGATTTAAAGAGTAAAGATTTACGTATTTGGGCACAATTAGAAGGACCAATTGAAGATGAAAGGAATTTATGGGTTAATGTTAATATGAGAAATTATAAAGAGTTTATAAGCCAATTAATTGATTTTCCTGACTCAAAATATAAAGACTTGATAGACGCAGTTGCAAACTGTTGTTCCATTATTAGAAAGAAAGGAGCATTGATTTATGCATTGTCTGGTAATTAAAAAAAATTATTTAGAGAATACAGCTTTTCTAATGCCACCACGATCAACCATTATTTTAGGATTAATACCCTTTACATTTCTATAATATTTCATAATGGTTTGTTTAGTCATTTTTTTACCATCTTTTACACCAAATTTACGTATACGTTCTATTATACTATCTATAGCCCCAATAGTTGGTTTATCAACTAATAATTTAAACATTTCTTTATATACTGCTGGTTCAGTTTTCCTTATCATTTCTAAGAATTGGTAGGCTTCTGGTTCAATTAAAGTCCTCATTACCCAATCAACCTTTCGCCAGACAGTATAAATTTGTCTACTTCGATCATCAATTTGTTTTTTCTCTTTTTCCTCAACTTGTGCCTTTACCATCTTTTCTAATTTTCTAAGGCGGATTTGTTGTAATTGTTCATCTTTTTTTATCAAATCCCACTTATATTCTCTATTTCTTACACTTGCCTTACCAGTATCTAATACTGGTGTCCTAACTGGTATAGAAGATCGTCTTTTAAATTTTCTCTCTCCCATCTTCTTTACTTTAAGCCCTAAATCTTCAAGTTTCATTTTTTATCACCAAAATGTTTTTCTATTAAATTTAATAATTCTTCACATCTTTTTTCATAAGTATGATTCATA
>CBFDEF010000063.1:0-8750 GCA_965603755.1 uncultured Arcobacteraceae bacterium | reverse complement strand
AAACTATTTATACATTAGAGTATGAAAAACTTACAGAAAATCAAGAAGAGGAAACAAAAAAGCTATTGGAGTTTTGTGAACTTTCTTGGGACGAAGCTGTTCTAAGACCAGAAGAAAACAAACGAGCTGTAAAAACAGCTAGTAATCAACAAGTAAGAAAGAAAGTTTATAAAGGTAGTTCTCAGTCATGGAAAAAATATGAAAAACACCTTCAACCTTTAATTGAACAGCTAAACAATAAAGCTTAATTTATAATTTTTTATAAAAACAGATATAACCAATATTGGGGTAGTGCAAGTCAGGAATTAAGTTATTTAAAGATAAAATACTTTTTATTTCAGGAGAATAGTATATGGAAAACCTAGAAAACAAAATACTTCATACATTTTTAGAAAATTTAACATACTTAGAAAAACATGATAAAGAATTGCATGATAGAGTTGTACACTTTTCAAATATGATTCAAAATGGTGAATATAAAGAAAGATACCATTTAGAATATATTCAAGAAGATAATAAATTTGATATTTACGATGAATGCACAGGTAGATTCCTATACAACAAAAAACCAAAAGAGTTTATAGAGAATGCCGTTAAAGAGAGTAACCTTGATAAAAAGTCAACTATTGATCTTTTGATGCCTGAATCATACAATCAAAGAAGAGAACCATATGTTGACTTAACAAAAAATGAATTAAGTATCACAACAACTATGTGTATGAAAGATATATTTGATTATATAAAAATATTTAAAAAATCAACAGCCTATAAACATAAAGAATTTAAATATTTTGAGAAATTTATGTTTATAGGAACTTTATTAGGTACTCATATTCAAGCAATAATTAACAAACTAAATCTAAACTTTGCACTTATATATGAATATGATTTAGAGATTTTCAGACTTTCTCTTTTTACTACAAATTATGCTGAACTATCTAAAAATACACACTTTTTATTTTCTGTAATGGAAAATAAAAAGGATATAGAGAAAACTATAAAGAACTATTTTAATTATGCATTTAGATCAAATTTTATGATAAAATATTACTGTTCAAATTATAATATTAATGATTTTTTTGAAAGAATCTTAGCTGTATCCTCAACAGTAACACCATTTTCTTTTACATACTGGAAAATTCTACATACCCTATTAGAACCTTCACTACAATCAATGGTCAAATACCCAACATTAGACACCTCTAAAAATACCAATATTTTATCAACTCAACAAGTTTTAATACTAGCAGCAGGCCCATCACTAAGCAAAAATATTGAATGGGTAAAAGAGAACCAAGATAATTTTTTTATAATTGCAATAGGTGCAGCAGTAAATAAACTCATAAAGAATGGCATTCATATAAATCTAATCACAAATGTAGATGGAGACAGACTTATCAAAAATCAATTTCCAGATGATATTCGTGATAAAATAAAAGATATTACATTTATAACAACACCTGCAACAAATAAACAAGTTCTTAATATGTTTGAAGAAGAAAGTATTGTACTTCTTGAATCAATGACTGGATTAAAAAAAACATCCTATTTAGTACCAGGATACTCTGTAGGTGAGATTGCTCTAAATACAGCATTTATTCTTGGTGCAGAAGATATATATCTATTAGGTTCTGATTTAGCTTTAGATCAAGAAACTGGAAGTTCACATGCAGATGGTCATCAGCATAATAAAGTGCGAGAATTAACTGATGATGCAAAAGAACATAACTCTTTCATGAAAACTGGAAACTATAGTATGGCATCTTCAACACTTCTAGTAAAAGGAAATTTTCAAGATAAAGTAGTAACAACTGCTGTATTTGAGAAATCAATCAGTGCTTATGAAGTTATTTTAAAAAGCAAAAAACTAAAAAATCCCAAAGCAAATGTATACAATCTAAATAATGGTGCATATTTTGAAGGTGCACAACCACTTAAAATAGAAGATATTAATTTAAAGAATATAAATATTATAAATAACAAAGAGTTTGCAAACTCATTAAAAAGACATACATATCTTGGATTTACAGAAGAAGAAAAAGAAGAGTTTAAAAAGAGTGTAGAGTCTGTAGATATATTAATAGAACATTTAAAAGAGCTACAAAAAGTAGAAGTAAATACTTATGAAGATTTTAATACACAAAGAAATAATATATTAACCTATTTTAAACGTGATTTTAGACAATTTAGTCGATTTTTTTTAGATAGACTATTTATTAATTATATTTTTATGACAGAACCATATCTGGGATATCAGCTTAATGATAAAGAACTTGAAGATGAAGCGAATTATATAATACAAGTCAAAGAAGTATGGTGTAATCATATATTAAATTTGACTAAAAAATATAAAGATATAGTGGAGCCAATATATGCTAAGTTATAAAAAGAGATTCTAGAAATGAAGTTAATAAATATTTAATATAAAAAATATAAATATTTAATGATTATTTTGTTAGTATCTATTATTAAATAAAACCACTAAAAAGAGAAATCAATTGGAAAATATAAAAACTATTGCTATAAATACATATTTAGAAAATATTGAGTTTCTTAAAAATTATGATAATAAACTTTATAACAGAATCATCAATTTATCATCTTTAATAGATTCTGAACAATACAAAGAAAACTATTATCTAGAATATATTCAAAATGAGAACCAATTCGATATATACAATAAAACAACAAATAGTTATATTTACAACAAAAAGCCAAGCCAATTTATAAGAAATGCTGTAAGTGAATCTAATTTTGACAAAGACAATAGTATAGATATATTTAGGCATGCTAATTATAACTCTACATCTTTATCAGACATTGATCTTAATGAGAATATGGCTGGTCAAAGTTTAAATATGTGTAAAAATGATATTTTTGAATATACATCTATATTTCAAAAAACAACATTAGATAAAAATGTAGAATTTAAAAAAATAGAAAAGTTCTTATTTGCAGGTACTCTTTTAGGAACTCATATACCTTACATTATAGACAAATTTAAACTTGACTTAGCATTAATATATGAATATAATCTAGAAATATTTAGACTTTCCCTTTTTACAACAAACTATGCAGAACTATCTAAAAGAACAAATTTGATTTTTTCAATTGCTGATAATAGAGACTTTGTAGAATCAAATATTATAAGATTTTTATATCATTCACTTAATTCAAACTATATGGTCAAGTACTATAGTACAAATTATAATATTCATGATATTTTTGAACGTATACTTTCTGCATCTTTTAAAATAAATCCTTTCTCGTATAACTACTGGAGAGTTTTGAAAGAGCAAATGGAACCATCATTAAAAAACATAATAAAATACCCTGTTTTAGATACACTAAATCAACACTTAATACTTAAAAATAAAGAGGTTTTAATAGTATCTGCAGGGCCATCTTTTGGTAAAAATATAGATTGGATTAAAAAACATCAAAATAATTATTTTATTATAGCAGTTGGAGCCGCAGTATCTAAACTAATAAACAATGAAATTAAAATTGACTTAATAACTTCTCTTGAAGGAAGTATAAATATAAAGTTTAAACAATTTCCAGATGAGATTAAAAATAAAATATCACAAATACCACTTCTTGCAGCTACAAATACTCACAATAAAGTTTTAGAAATATTTAGTGATAACAAAATAATATTATTTGAAGCAATGACAGCATTTAAATCAACTAGTACTACAGTATCTGCTTACTCTGTTGGTGAGACAACATTATGGCTTGCAGGAATATTAGGAGCAAACAAGATATATCTTCTTGGTGCAGATCTTGCATTAGATCAAGAGACAGGTGCTTCACATATTTCAGATCATAAAAATAATAAAAATATAGAGATATTAGACGAAACAAAACAGTTAAATGCATTTGTAAACTCAGATAAATCTATATCAAGAGAAACAACAGTTTTAGTAAAAGGAAACTTTAGAGAACAAGTTGTCACAACTACAAATTTTTCTAATTCTATCCAAAAATATGATCAAAATATTGAATTGATACAAAAAAGAGATCCAAATGCACAAATATTCAACCTAAATGATGGGGCATACTTCAAAGGAGCTATTTCTATTCAAGCAAAAGATATAATCCCATCACACTCCAATATATCATACTGTACACAAGATGAATTAATCAGTTCTCTTTACAGCTATTCACAGATAGGATTTAGTGATAATGAGATCAAAAATCTTAAAGGAAGTTTAGTTTTAATAGATACACTAATAAATAAGCTAATAGCTTTCGATAAATTAAAAGTAAAATCATATGATCAATTTTCAGCAACTCGTATAGATATACTCAATCTTATAGCTAAAAACTTTAGCCAATATAAAAAATATTATCTTGATAAAATATTTATGACATATTTTTTTACTATTGAACACTATATTGGTTATCACTTTAATACTAAAGATTTAAATAATGAAGCTAATAATATTAAAAAAGTAAAAAAAGTTTGGATTAAGCATATGCTAACTCTAGCTAAAAAATATAAAGAACTAATAGAATCAATAAATAAATAAAATATACAAGGTAATAATTATGAATACACTTTACATACATATAGGTACACATAAAACTGGTACATCAATGATACAAAAAACGATTAATCATAATCTGCAAATGCTAATAGATAAGGGTGTATCTGGAGTACTCAATGCTCATCGTGCTAAGGAGGTTAGTACTCTAACTGCAGTTAATTATGAGCTTATAGAAAAAATATCTGATTTCACAAATAATGAATTAAGTCATTATGATAATACGAATATAAATAAATACATAATGGGTGTTGAAGGCTACAGTGGTGATACAAAACTTGGATATACAAATAGTGATGTAGTAGCAAATACACTTAAACAAATAACATCTAATTTAAAGAACATAGACAATGTAAAAATTATAGTATTTTTAAGAAGACAAGATGAGTTTATTGAGTCACTATATAACCAAATGATAAAACAAGGTGATTGCTATAGTTTTGTCGAATTTTTAGATACATTACCTCAAGATAGTTTTAATTGGAGTAAACTAATTAATAACTATGCAAATGAATTTGGAAGTGAGAATATCATCATAAAAAGATATGGGAAAAAATATCAAGATACATCTACCTCAATTATAGATCAATTTTATAGTGCCTTAGATATATCTCCATACAACTATTATCCAGCCCATAATGTAAATGAAAGTTTATCAAGAGATGGTTTTGAGATTATGAAAATATTAAATAAAAATATACCCGATGAAACATGGAATAGCAGGAAAGTACTTCAAGTCAATATGCCAAAAAGTAAAGATGAAAAATTTACATTTTTTGATACAATAGAGAAAAAGAGAGCATATATGAATTTATTTAAAGAATCAAATTCGCTAGTATCTAAATTATACTTTAACGAAGATGATCTTTTTGATGAAGATATAAATACTCTACCTTACAGTGGATTAGCAATGGATTCTATAATAACTTTATTTTTTAAACTAATATTTAATTACGATAAAAGATTTACAAATGTTGATAATAATATGAATGAAATCGTCAAGATTATACAGCAAGCTGTTAAGTAAGTTATTGTTGATTGAATATAGTAATTAATTCATTTTCATTGTAGTCAAAAATATAGTTAGCAGAATGTGTTTTATACTTTACAATTGACTGCATATCTAAATCTGTTTTGCTTGTTTTAATCTTTAAAAGTTCTGGTAGTTCTGTATTAAGTAACTCTTTTACTGACATCCCCATTGCATGTTTAATATTTTTTATTAACTTACCATCAATTTGATCTTCTGAGTCTATAGTGATAAACTTTGTTTCATAGCCACATTCATCTAATAAATTCATATATTCTAGTTTACCATCATAGAATGCTAAATCGTCAAATTTAGAATGATATGAGATAACTTTTGTTTTCTTACCATATTTACAAAATTGATTAAACTGTTCTGTGTTAATCAGTTCTCTAATCTCAAAATGATTTTTATTAAACTTATATGGTGTTTCTTTTAGTGTCCAGTGGGAATATGTAAAGAGATTTAGTTTCATATTTGGATATTGTAATTTATATTCAGGCAGTTTTTTATCATACTCATATCCAACAATAAATGCAGCTATTGATTTTACATAACATGAATTATCAATAATTGCATCAAATGTATTTGGAGCAAATTTTATAAGTAAATTTGCTATATAACCACCATGAGAAGAACCTTGTGCAATTATTGGTTTTTTTTCAATAATATCTTTATACCCTGTAGATTTCATATGATATAGGACTGTTAGTATATCTACAGCTTGAAGTACACCAAAGTTTTGGTATTCACCTTTGTATGGATACATTGTTGCCCATAAATCCAAAATAAAACTATCTTCTATCTTTCCAGATTGCTTCATCTTATCTAAGCTTTTATTGATAGTTTTTAATACATTATCTATATCAAGCTTATTTTCATCAAGTTGTATATTAAACTTCTGAATAGCCTCTATAAGAGTTTCAACATCCTCTTCTGAAAAATCTATTATACACGATTCTTTCTCTTTTGTTTTTCTTGAAAATATTGAATGATATTCTACAAAAACTGCTACAACATTAAATTTTTCACTTAGGTATTTCATTAAATTTCTTTGATAATTTACTTGTGAATCCTCACCAAATCCAGGTATTAAAAATACTATTCCACTAGGTTCTTTTAAATCATTTGACGATATATGATATCTAAGGAGAGATCTCCTTTGGATATTTAATTCAAAATCATCATTTCCTTGTATATCATATCTATTTATATTGACCAAAATTTCCCTTTTTTTAATAAAACAAATATATAACCAGATACATCTTTCCCTAACTCTTTTCGTATTACTATAGGTACTTTTTGTATTATTTCGAGTTTATTATTAGCCGCTAAATTCTCTATATAGTTTAATGAGTGTGAAAACCTACCAGTATTATTTAACTTATACTCTTCCTTACTCTCTAATAACTCTATAGAAAAAGCAAATACCCCATCTTCTTTAAGTGTATCAGTTACTTGGCTAAAAATTGTACTTACATCGCCAATATATATAAATACATCTGAGGATACAACTATATCATAAATATCTTTATCTACAGTATTTAAATATTTCTCTATATCACTCTCTATTAGGTTAGTATAAATATCTTTCTTTTTTGCCTCTGCTAACATATTAGTAGATAGATCTATACCTACCATGCTATTTGTTATATTTTGAACTTGTATTCCCAAAAGCCCTGTACCACAACCTAAATCTAGTAGGTCATATTTTTTCGATAAGTCTATATTTTCTTTTACATTTTTTGATAACACTTCAGGTACAGTGTACTCTAGTTTTTCTAACTGTGTTTCAAAACTTTTGGCAAATTCATCAAACTCTTTTTTAACATACTCTGGTGTAGATTTTGAAAGCTTATTTCCACTTTGTAATGAATTATATATATACTCTGAATGTTTTATTTTTTCTATAGATGCATTTAGAACTTTTAAATACTCAGTATATCGTGCACTAAAATATATTGCAATATCTATATGAGTATTTTTAATTTTTCTAATTATATAATTATACATTCTATCATCAAATAAATGTTGTTTTTCTGTTTCAACAAGATATTGAATATTATGATAGATTATATGTGCCAAATGCTCATTTTGCGATAATGTAACAATATCTGTTACTATTAAATACAACTTACCTAATAATTGATTTTTTTTACTAAATTCCATCTTCTTTATTGAACATGCTTCAATCAAATTTAATAAATTGTATATATTTGATTGGTATCGCCCACCTTTAAAATAAATATTTTCAACTTTCTCAATCTCAGAATCAATCATCTCTGAACTGATTCTATTTTCAAAATTTACTAATCCTTTTTTATAATCAATATTATGTATACAATTATTTTTATCTATACTTTTACTAAATATTGCAGAAAGTTCTTGCATTAAATTATTTTGGAATAGATCGATAATTTTTATATTATCATTATAATAAAATATTGAGTGAAAAAATCTCAATACATAAGAGTGAAACATCTGTTTTGTCTCACCTACACAAAATAACATTTGTTTATTATTTGATAATTCTTCATAATCAATACAATAACAGGAAAGTTTAAAAATCTCTGTATCTTCTTCTACTATTAGTATAGATTTTATATCAAACTTTTTATCATACTCTTTTAGATGAAGAGCTAATCCATTTGATATAAATATCGCTTTATCTATGCTTGTGTGCTCTATATTTTTTCCATTTTTTAAATCTAGCCAATGATGCAACAATAGTCCATTTTGAGCTAAATCATTAGCTTGTAAAATTGAATTATTTGGATATGCAAACTCTCCAGTTTCATTTATCTTTATATTTGGGGTATCTTCTATGGTAAGTGTATATTTTTCTTGTTGATTAAAGGATATAATTATATTGTATAAATCATTATAATATTTTTTAAAATAATCTAAATTTTTATAATATTGTTGTTCAAGTTTTTTATCTATTTTTTGTGATAAATCTTTTTCATTCATATAATACTACCAACTTTCATATACTGTTATATCTTTAAACAATACTTACATATGGTAAATTATATAAAACACTGACATAAAAAAAGCTTAGGATAAATCCTAAGCTTTTTTATAAATTTAATATTGTTAAAAACAATATTAATAAAAACTACTGAAGTAATTTTTGTACGTTTTGAGCCATTGAGTTTGCTTGAGACATAGCA
>CBFDEF010000062.1:0-9004 GCA_965603755.1 uncultured Arcobacteraceae bacterium | reverse complement strand
CAAAAGAACTGGAAGAGAGAATAGTTGAGATTAAACAAAAAGATGAACTATTAATTACCCAAGCAAGACAAGCAGGTATTGGTGAAACGCTGGAGATGATATCTCACCAATGGCGTCAACCTTTGTCTATAATACAGATGTCTGTTAATAATCTTCAAGCTGATATTAACCTTGATGTGGAAATAACAAGAAAAGAATTAGATTCTTTAATATCTACAATATCTAAACAAACAGATACATTATCAAAAATTGTTGAAACTTTTAGAACATATTCTATTCCAAGTAACACAAAAGAGTTAGTAATAGTTTGTGATGTTATAAAAGAGGTGATAAATATTGTTGAAAAAAATCTTTTTGACAATGGTATAAAGATAAGGTGTATTAAAAAAAGTAAAAAAGAGATAAACATAGTTAAATCAGAACTAATAGAGGTATTAATAAATATAATAAACAATGCTAAAGAGACTATGATTAAAAGAGCAATAAGTAAAGGAGTCATTAATATATCAGTAGAAAGTGATGAAAATTATTTAACTATTGGTATATCTGATAATGCCGGTGGAATTTCCCAAAATGATATCTTACATATTGCAAAAGCTTACTATACTACAAAATCATTAAATGGCTCAGGTCTTGGTTTATACATCTCAAGAATAATTATAGAGCGGCACCAAAATGGAAAGTTAAGTTGGAAAAATCATGATAATGGTGCTTGTTTTAATATAAGATTACCTCTAATAAAAAAGGTTAAATATGCATGAGTCAATAAATCTAAGATTAAAATTATTAAATAGAAACTATATTTCTATGTTAATTATATTATTTAGTATTATTAGTTTATCCTTGTCATGGAATATTTATAATGATATAAAACATCATAAAAATTTAGCGCTAGAACATGCAAAAAACTCTTTTGTTAAAGATTTAATGTTTAGGAAATGGGTGGCAAGTCATGGAGGAGTTTATGTAATACCTACAAAAAGAACACCCCCTAACCCATACTTAAAACATGTAAAAAATAGAGATTTTACCACTACTACAGGAGAAAAATTAACACTTATGAATCCTGCATATACCCTTCGTCAGCTAATGAATGAATATGAAGGTATGTATGGAGCAAAAGGTCATATAACAAGTTTAAATCTTTTAAATCCTGATAATAAACCAACCCCATGGGAAGCTAAAGTTTTAACATTATTTAATAAAAGTGACAAAGAGGAGAGTTATGAATTTTTAACTAAAGATAATAAAGAGTATCTATACTACATGAAAGCTTTGGTTACAAAGAAATCTTGTTTAAAATGTCATGCACAACAAGGTTATAAAGTGGGAGACATAAGAGGTGGTGTCTCCGTAATAATACCAATGAAGAAATACAATGAAGATATATCAAAAAATATTACTGATATTACTATTTTCCATATTATATTTATTATAATCATTATAGCGATCTTATTTTTTACATACAATGATACAAAAAAGAATTTGTTTGAGCATGAAAAATTATATCAAGAGAATAAAAGAAAAGAGGAAATTATGTTATCTCAGTCACGAAGTGCTGCTATGGGTGATATGATAAGTATGATTGCACACCAATGGAGGCAACCTATTGCAATTATTGCAATGTGGGCAAATAATATTGAAGTAGATATAGATTTAGATGAAGTTGATAATAAAAACTTAAAAAATTATGCTTCAAATATTGTACAACAGACAAATCACTTATCAAATACAATTGATGATTTTAAAAACTTTTTTAAACCAAATAAAGAGAAAGATAATGTTATCTTAAAAGATGTTATGGAAGATTGTTTGGGAGTTATTAGTAAAAGTCTTGAGAACAATAATATAATGGTTGAAAAAAACTATAATAGTGATTCGGAATTAAAGATATACTCAAGAGAGTTGATGCAGGTTTATCTAAATATAATTAAAAACTCTAAAGAAGCTTTGCTTGAGAATAAAATAAAAGATAGTAAAATCACAATAGATATTTATGAGAATGAAGATTCTATAATAACAGAGATAAAAGATAATGGTTCAGGGATAAAAGAGAGTATTATTGATAAAATATTCGATCCATATTTTACAACAAAAAGTGTAACATCAGGTACGGGACTTGGTCTATATATGAGTAAAATGATTGTAGAAAAACATCTGCAAGGTAAAATAAGTGTTAAAAATACTAAAAGTGGAGCATGCTTTACAGTCTTACTTCAAAAAGACAAACAGGAGTATAAAATTTGAAAAATGAAATATTAAAAAATGTATTAATATTATGTACAGGAAATAGTTGTCGAAGTATTATTGCAGAAGCTTTGATAAATAAAGAACTAGGTGAAAAAATAAAAGCATATAGTTCAGGTGTAAAAGCAAGTGGTATGGTAAATCCAAATGCAAAAAAGATATTAAAACTAAATGATTGCTGGCTAGATGAGTATCATTCAAAAGTTATAGAGGATGTACTTGATATAGATTATGATTTAGTTGTTACAGTTTGTGATAATGCAAATGAATCTTGTCCAATATTTCCAAAAAATACAAAAGTTATCCATGTAGGATTTGAAGATCCCCATGGGAAAGATTTTGAAGAATTTACTAAAACTTATAATTTAATCAAACAAAACTTACTTCCAATAATATACAATGAACTACTAAAATAAGAGTTGTAACCAAACAGTAACCAAACTAATCTAAAATATAATACTAAAAAATTATTAAGGATTAGAATGGCTGGTTTTCAAAGTAAAAATAAAACTATACAACTACAAGAAGATTTAATAAAATATTTTCTAATTGCCGCTGCTACAATTTCGATACTAACCACATTTGGTATTTTATTTTCAATTTTATTTGAGGCAATAGAATTTTTTAAACTAAAGAGTTTTTTATATTTTTTTACTGGAACTGAGTGGTCACCTGGTACGGCGGATAGTAAGTTTGGAGCATTACCAATATTTGCTGGTACTTTTATGATAACAGCGATTGCTATGAGTGTAGCACTTCCAATTGGTTTAGGTAGTGCTATATTTATGAGTGAATATGCATCTTCTAAACAAAGAACATTTTTAAAACCACTTTTAGAGATACTTGCTGGTATTCCAACTGTTGTATATGGGTTCTTTGCAGCTATTACAGTTGCCCCATTTATTGTAAATGTATGTAATTCAATTGGTATAGATGCATCTTTTAACAGTGCATTAGCTTCTGGTGTTGTTATGGGGATTATGATTATCCCTGTAATCTCATCATTAAGTGATGATGTTATATCAGCAGTACCAGATAGTCTACGAAAAGGTTCACTAGCACTTGGTATGACAAAAGCGGAAACTATAAAAGATATTGTTATCCCTTCTGCATTACCAGGTATCATCTCTGCCTCTTTACTTGGTATCTCTAAAGCTTTAGGTGAAACAATGATTGTAGTTATGGCAGCAGGTCTTCGTCCTAATTTATCTTGGAATATTCTTGAGGATATGACAACTGTAACGGTCAGAATAGTTGATAGCTTAGTGGGTGACCAAGCATTTAATTCACCTGCAACTCTAAGTGCATTTGCCTTAGGTTTGGCACTATTCGTAGTAACATTAATTTTAAATATTTTTTCTGTAAGAATGATAAAAAAGTTCAAAGAAAAATATAAAATGAGTAGTTTGTAAAGGAAAAAAATGGAAAACAAAAAAAATATATTTTACGATCCAAGTTTAAAAAAGCGTCATCTAAAAGCAAATCTATTTAAATGGTTTACAATAAGTTCGTTAGCATTATCTTTAATATTTCTAGCAATATTTTTAACTGATATGGTTATAAAGGGAAGTTCTGCAATTAAACAGACATATATTAAAGTCGAAGTAAGTTACAACGAAAAAAGTAGAAAAAGCTATAGAAAAGCGGTAGAAAGAAAATATGTAAATTTAATAAGTCGTGCAGAGCTTAGAACAATACCTATGCAGATGAAAGATAATCCATCTTTGATGGGAACAACAAAATTAATCTGGATGTTAGCAGATGATCAAGTTGATATGTATATGAAAGATTACTACTATAAAATAAAATCTAAAGATTTAAAAACTTTAGAAGATTTAGTAGAAAACAATCGAGTAGAGAAAAGATTTAATACAGTCTTTTTCACACACGGGGATAGTAAAACACCTGAATATTCAGGAATATTATCTGCTATGATTGGTACTATTATGACTTTAATGGTTGCTATGTTGGTTGCTTTTCCGATTGGAGTAGCAACAGCTGTTTACCTTGAAGAATTTAGCGAACAAGGTAAATGGAGTGAGTTTTTAGAGGTAAATATAAACAACCTTGCCGCAATTCCATCTATTTTATTTGGTCTTTTAGGACTTGCTATATTTATAAATCTATTTGGGATGCCCAGAAGTTCAGCGCTAGTAGGTGGACTCACCCTTGCGCTTATGACACTTCCAATTATTGTTGTAAGTAGCCGAGCTGCTTTAAGAAGTGTACCTGCAAGTATTAGGCAAGCTGGATATGGACTAGGACTTACAAAAGTACAAGTTGTACGAGATCATGTAATTCCACTTGCATTTCCAGGTATTATGACAGGAAGTATTATAGGTCTTGCACAAGCTATGGGTGAGACTGCTCCTCTTATAATTGTTGGGATGATTGCATTTATCCCTGATTCTCCTAGTACTATATTAGATGCAGCAACAGTTATGCCTGCACAGATATTTACATGGGCAGGTATGCCAGAGAGAGCTTATATTGAAAGAACAGCTGCCGGGATACTTGTACTTTTAACAGTACTTATTTCACTTAATGCACTTGCAGTAGTTTTACGAAAAAAATTTGAGGTTAAGTGGTAAGTTTTCCACTTAATTATTATCAATTAAATATATAACTTCACTCTTACTTTTATAGTTTTTAAATACATCTCTTCATATTTTACATGGAATTCTAAAATTAATTAATTAGTTAATTAAAAAGAAACCTGTTTGAGACTTTTGTATGTTACAATAATTTTACAAGAAATAGTTTTAAGGGAGAAATGTGAAATTTTTATTTGTTTTTATTTTAAATTACATTATTGTATTTGGAGGTGAATTTAGAATTATAACTGAAGATTTGCCACCTTATAATTATAAGGCAGGTAAAGAGATAAAAGGTATTAGTGTTGATATGGTTAATATAATACTAGATGAACTTAACTATAAAAATGAAGAAATAGAAGTTTATCCTTGGTCTAGAGGATTAAAGATATTAGATTCAAATGATAATGCTATTTTATTTTCAACAGTTTATTCTAAAGAAAGAGCTAAAAAGTATAAATTTGCTTGCCCCTTAGTACCTTCTGAGGTTTATTTTTATAAAAATAAAAATAATGATATTAAAATTAAAACATTTGAAGATTTAAAAAAAGTAAAAAAAATAGGGGTAGTTAAAGATTTCTTTAATCATCAAAAACTTAAAAGTCTTGGTTTTACCAATCTTGATATCTCATCATATTACAAGACAGCTATTTTAAAACTAGTAAGAGGAAAAGTTGATTTAATTGTTGGAAATGAAATAGATTTATATTTCAACCAGCCAAAACAGATTGATATATCACAACTAGAAAATACAGGCTTACTTTTTAATAAGTCAAATTTATGTATAGCATTTAATAAAAACTTCCCAGATGAGGAAGTACAAAAGTGGAGAGATATTTTAAAAAAAATACATAATAGTGGAGAATATATAAAAATTTTTAATAAATATTTAGAATATGGAAAAAACCTTGAGCATTAAATCATTAATTAAAAAGAGTTTTCAAAATATTAAATTTTCATATTTTTTATTTATTGTTCTTTTTATAAGTTTGTTTATACCTACTTTAATTACAGGTTACATTGTTACCGAAGATGAAAGAAAAATTCAAAATGAAAATCTAAATAAATTTCATACAGACATAGTAAATTTGATTACAGTTTCAATGAAAGCACCTTTATGGGAGATGAGAAAAGATATTGCTAGTGAAGTTGCATCCTCTATAATTAATGATGCTAGGATAATAGAGCTAACTGTTTATGATACTGAAAACAAATCAATTTTTTATCAATATAAAGATAACTTTAAATTAAGAGGAAAAATATTGGTACAATCTCGTGATATATTAAATCATAATAATAAAATTGGTACAGTAACTTTAAAAATAAGTGATTTTCAAACACAACAAAATATTGAAAAAAGCATAGATACACTAATTGTAGTTTTTGCTATCCAGTTTTTTGTAGTATTGACATTATTGATTTGGCAAATCTATTTAAAAATCTTACGTCCACTTAAAATACTAAATAAAGAAGCACATTTATTGTCAGACAATAAGCTTAACAATAAGTTTATATGGGATAGAGATGATGAGATAGGATATTTGGGTAAAAGTTTTGAGCATGCAAGAATATCCATAAAAAATATGATAAATGAGTTAGAATATTCTAAAACAAAAGCTGAATCTGCAACAATAGCAAAATCCAACTTTCTTGCAAATATGTCGCATGAGATAAGAACACCTATGAATGGCATTATAGGTATGAGTTATTTAGCTTTAGAATCAAATATGGATGATAAGCAGAGAAAATATATTGAAAATATTGAAAAGAGTGCTAAAATACTATTAAAAATAATAAATGATATTTTAGATTTTTCTAAAATTGAAGCTGGAAAACTATCTATAGATAAAATAGATTTTAGCTTAAAAGAGATGATTTCAAATGTAACAATTATAGTTGAACAAAAAGCAAAAAATAAAGAATTAAAACTTGATATAAATTATGAAGAAAATACATTTTTATATGGAGATAGCTTGAGAATATCACAAGTTTTAATCAATCTTGTAAACAATGCAATAAAGTTCACTAATAGTGGTTATGTAAAACTTGATATATTAGCTAATGATGATAACTATACTTTTAAAGTTAGTGATAGTGGTATAGGTATGAGTTCAGATGAACAAAATAGGTTATTTAAACCATTTTCACAAGCAGATAGTACAACAACAAGAAAATATGGTGGAACAGGACTGGGATTGTCAATTTCAAAAGAACTTATAGAGCTTATGGATTCAGAGATAATTGTACAAAGTAACTTAAATGAGGGATCAGTATTTAGTTTTACAATCAATTTGCCTATGGCAAAAGGTGAAGTAAAAATAGATAAAAATATTGAGCTAAATTTAAAAAATAGTATTGTTTTAAAAGGTTTAAAAGTATTGCTTGTAGAAGATAATATAATTAATCAAGAGATAATAATTGGTCTTCTTAAAAGTAGTGAAATTGATATAGATATTGCATCAGATGGTAAACAGGCTTTAGATATGTTTAAACAAAATACAACTTCAAAAGAAAATAAATATAATTTAATTTTAATGGATATACAGATGCCAATAATGGATGGTTATGAAGCAACAATTCAAATTAGAAAACTTGATAAACAAATACCAATTATAGCATTAACTGCAAATATCATGAAAGAAAATATTATAAAATTTAAAGAACTAGGTATGCAAGAATTTTTAAGTAAACCAATAGATGTAGATAAACTTTTTAAACTTCTGTATAAATATATGTCTAAAAAAGGTCTAGTAAATCAAGATTTAATTAATAATGAAAAAAATAGTGATATTGATATTCCTCAATTTACCAATATAGATACCACAAGTGGGTTAATGTATCTTGATGGAAATAAAAAACTATATCTAAAAATATTAAATATTTTTTATGAAGATTATCACAATGTAGATTTAGAAAAAATACCCAAAGATGAGTTGAAAATAGTTATACATACTATTAAAGGGTTATCTGCAAATATTGGAGCATTGTCTTTAAATAAAATTGCAGTTAAATTAGAGAAAGCAGAATCTACTATACAACTATCATTGCTTAATAAAGAGTTAAAAACTGTAACCAATGAAATAAAAATAAATATAAAAGTGGTCTCAAATGACCTATTAAATATCACAAAGGAAAAAAAAGATGAACTATATTTAAAATTAAAAGAAGGATTAAAATCAAAGAGACCAAAAAATTATATCCCATGGATAGAAGAGATTAAAAAATATCAATTAAATGAACAAGATAAAGTTTTTTTTGATAAGTTAGAACATTTTGCAAATAAGTATGACTTTAAAAATGCACTTGAATTAATTGAAAAACAAACTAAATAAAAAGGAAAAAAGATGAAACTTATAATAAGCCTATGCATATGTGCATTAACAGTTTTAAGTAGTGAACTTAACATAATGACAGAGGAGTGGACACCTTATAACTATTCTAAAGATGGTGCAGTTACAGGTATTAGTACTTCTATAGTAAAAGCAATTCAAGAAAAAATTGGGAACAAAGATTCTATTAAAGTATATCCTTGGAATAGAGCATATAGTAAACTTTTAAATGAGAAGAACCAAGTACTTTATTCAATTGTTAAGAATAAAAGTAGAGAGAATCTGTTTAAGTGGGTTGGTCCAATAAACAATAACACTGTTTATTTTTTTAAGAAAAAAGGTAGTTCTTTAAAGATAGATAATCTAAATGATGCTAAAAAAGTTAAACTAATAGGTGCTGGTTCACAAACAAATATTGATTATTTGGTATTAAAATCAAAAGGTTTTGAAAATCTATCAAAATTAGATACAAAATCAAACCCAATATCTTTAATAGTGAATAATCGTGTTGATATAGGTGGTTCAAACCCAGTAACAGCATTGTTCCATCTAAAGAAAAATAATTTACCTTTAGATTCTATTGTAAATACTGGCGTTGAGATATTTTCAAATCCAATTTATATTGCTTTTAATATAAATACAGATGATGTTATTATTAAAAAATGGCAAAATGCTTTAGATAAATTAAAAGAATCTGGAGAGTTTGAAAAAATTAAAAATAAAGCTATCGAAGAAGCTTATAAAGACTTTGGTATTGAGTTAAATAAGTAAGATTCTATATTCAATATATGACTGTAACCAAACAGTAACCAAAAATTAATACACTTCTATAAA
>CBFDEF010000061.1:0-9187 GCA_965603755.1 uncultured Arcobacteraceae bacterium | reverse complement strand
ATTGATAAAAATGCAATAGATATTGCGAAATATAACATCTCTAAAGGTGTTGTAAATTCTGTGTGTAACACTCTTTGAAAAAAGTTTACAACCAAAACCATTACAATAACTTTTGCAATCTTATCTTTTAATTGGTCAAGTGATGTAATTGCTAGTATCTTACTTGAATTTCCATCACCCATAGCTTCATCAATATCACTAATAAATAGTTCATATAAACCAAAAGCAAATATAAACATAACAACTGCAATTAGATATAAATCTACAGCACCAATGATACCAGCAACTATATCTTCATGAAACTTATCAGGATGAGCACCTGTCACTATTGTATTAAAAGCATATACAGCAACTCCCCAAATATCCATAGAAGCAACTATAAAAAGTACAAATGCCCCAAGAAGTCCAAAAACAACTGCAAGAATTACTACAAATCTACTTCTCCAAATAGCACCTTCGAAAACTTTTTCTAACACAATTCGTCCTTTTGCATCTCAATCCATTTAAGAGCAATTCTAACAGAGTTTGTAGCAGCCCCAACTCTTACTTGGTCTGCTGCATTAAACATATGTAAGATATTTGAACTATATATATCTTTTCTTAATCTTCCAACATATGTAATATCTGTATCAGTAGATATAATTGGCATAGGATAAATTCCATTTTCTAAATCATCCATAACCTCTACATTTTCAAAGTTGTCTAGGGCATCTTTAACTTCATTTAAATCTATATCAACATTCTCTTCAAATGTAACTGTTATAGACTCACTATGACTTCTTAAAACAGGAACTCTTACACAAGTAGCAGCTATTGCTATCTCTTTTTTCATAATTTTTTGAGTTTCACTTATCATCTTCATCTCTTCTTTTGTAAAACCATTTGGTTGAGGAGTATCAACATGTGGGATTACATTTAGAGCAATTTGATGCATAAATGCTTCTTTTTTAGTCTCATCTAATTTAAATGCAAAAAAGTCTTGCATTTGAGTTACTAACTCTTCCATACCAGCTTTTCCAGCACCTGAAGTTGCTTGATATGTAGAGACATCAACTCTTTTTATACCATATAGTTCATCTAATGGTTTAAGTGCTTGAACCATTTGAATTGTAGAACAGTTTGGATTTGCAATAATCCCTGTCTCTTTCCATTGTGCTATATCTTCTGGATTTACTTCTGGAACTACTAATGGAATATTTGGCTCCATTCTAAAGTGACTAGTGTTGTCAATTACAACTGCACCACCCTCAACTGCATATTTAGCAAATTTAGCAGATATACTTCCACCAGCACTAAAAAATGCAATATGTACTTCATTTTCTTCAAAAACTGTATCTGTTAATTCTACTACTGGATAATCTTTATTTTTAAAAGTAATAGAAGTACCTACACTATTTGCACTTGCTAATGGCAAAAGCTCACCTATAGGAAAATCTAAATCTTCCATAACTCTAAAAAGTTCTTCTCCAACTGCTCCTGTTGCACCTACAACCGCAACATTAAATTTTCCACTCATTATTTATCTTCCTCACCTTCATCACTTAATAAATTTCTCTCTTCTAAATCTATACCTGCTAAATCATCTGCAAGTTGTATATCTATCTCATCATCTTTTGCTTTTGGACATTTTGCAATACTTACAACAGTATCCCCTTTGTCTACATTAACAATAGTTACTCCACTTGTATTTCTACCAGCTTTTCTTATACTATCCATATCAACTCTTATCATTTTTCCAATTGATGTAAGTGCCATTAGGTCTTGTTCTTCATCAACAATAACATTTCCAATAACTTTTTTACCAGTTTTTGGGCTTAGTTTCATAGATATTACACCAGAACCAGCTCTATTTGTCAATCTATATGCTTCAACTTCTGTTCTTTTACCAACACCGTTTTCACTAACTGTTAGAAGCTCTTCTTGTTCATTTTCAATAACATCTGCATCAACTACATAATCCTCTTCTGACTTAAATTTAATACCTCTAACACCTCTTGTTGTTCTACCTTGTGTTCTAGTTTTATCCATATCAAATCTGATTACTTGACCAAGTGCTGTAAATATCATAAGGTATTTTGTTTCAGGTAGAGTAATAGAAGCTGTTACTATTTCATCTATAACATTTCCATCATCATCTGTATCAAGAACAATTGCTCTTACACCATTACTTCTAATATTACTAAAGTCACTCAAAGATGTTCTTTTTACAATACCATTTTTAGTAAAGAATGCCATAGATTTAGACTCATCAAAATCTGTTGTAGGGATAATAGCCATAATCTTCTCATCAGCTTTTAGATTTATAAGATTAACAACTGCTTTACCTTTTGCAGTTCTTCCACCCTCTGGAATTCTATACACTTTCAACCAGTAAAGTTGTCCAAAGTTTGTAACAAATAATAATGTATCATGAGTATTAGATACAAAGAATTTTTCAATAAAGTCATCTTCATGAGTAGTAACAGCAACTTTACCTTTACCACCTCGTCTTTGCATCTCATAAGCTTTAATAGGAACTCTTTTAACATAACCATTATGTGTGATAGTTACTACCATTGGCTCATTGGGAATTAAATCTTCCATATCAATATCGTCATAACTATCTTCTATAGCTGTTCTTCTATCAGCAATTAGATTTCCATTTTTATCTTTCATCTCTGCATACTTGTCTCTAGTTTCAAGTAATTCATCTTTGATAATAAGATTTAGTTTATCTTCACTTTTAAGGATAGATTCTAACTCTGCTATTAGTTCAAGAAGTTGTCTTAACTCCTCTTCTAGTTTCTCTCTTGATAAACCTGTAAGTCGTCCAAGTCTCATATCTAAAATAGCTTTTGCTTGTATCTCTGAAAGATTAAAGGCTGCACAAAGTTTTTCAGAAGCATCTGTATCAGTTGAACTTGCTCGTATTATTTTGATAACTTCATCAATATTATCAAGAGCAATTTTCAGACCTTCTAAAATGTGAGCTCTTGCTTTTGCTTTTTCTAAATCAAATATTGTTCTTCTAATAATTACAGTTTTTCTGTGGTTTAAAAATATATTTAAAACTTGAGGAAGATTAAATATTTTTGGTTCTTTATTATGAACTGCTAATAAAATGATACCAAATGTAGTTTGCATAGGAGTAGCTTTATATAAGTTATTCATAATAATTTCAGCCATAGCATCTTTTTTAAGTTCAATTACAACTCTTGTACCATCTCTGTCAGACTCATCTCTAACTTCACTTATACCTTCAACAGTTTTCTCTTTTGAAAGATTTGCTATTTGTTCTACTAATCTAGCTTTGTTTACTTGATAAGGTAATTCATCTAAAACGATAATCTCTTTTTTACCTTTAGTTTCAATATGATGTTTTGCTCTAATTTTAACTTTTCCACGACCTGTTTTATAAGCATCTGTAAAACCTTGTCTACCAAATATAGTAGCACCCGTTGGAAAGTCTGGACCTTTTATAAATTCCATTAACTCTACAGGGTCACTTTTTGGATTATCTATTAGATGTACTAACGCGTTCATAACCTCTGTTGGATTATGTGGTGGTATTTTTGTAGCCATACCAACAGCAATACCTTCAGATCCATTTATAAGTAAAAGTGGTGCTCGTGTAGGCATAACTGTAGGTTCTTTACCCATATCATCATAAGTTGGTGTATGATTTACTGTATCTTTATCAATATCTTTTAAAACATCTTCACTCATTTTTGTCATTCTTGACTCTGTATATCTCATGGCAGCAGCATTGTCACCATCAACAGAACCAAAGTTTCCTTGACCATCAACTAGAGGAACTCTCATTGCAAAGTCTTGAGCCATTCTTACAAGTGCATCATAAACTGATGAATCACCATGTGGATGGTACTTACCAATAACATCACCAACGATTCTCGCTGATTTTTTATAAGGAGTTCTTGATGTCATATTTAAATCATGCATTGCATAAAGTATTCGTCTATGAACGGGCTTTAAACCATCTCTTGCATCTGGCAACGCACGACCAATAATAACACTCATTGAGTAGTCTAAGTATGAAGCTTTTATTGAGTCTTCAATTTTAATATCAACTATATCTTGTGATTCGAAAAGATTTTCCATATGTTATGATTACCTTTGTATAAAATTCATTTATTTTATCTAAAAGTAGCTTAAAGATGTAGTATTTATATAGTAAAATTTAGATATTGCTTGCTATTATATCTCCAAATCTAACTTTTTTATTTACAAGATTTTCTATATTTACCATATCTTTTTCCCAAAACATTAAAACAGTAGAACCCATCTCAAAATATCCTAGACAATCACCTTTTTTCATATGAAAATCATCATATGTATAAACTTGAGTATCTAAAACATCACTATTTGTACTAACATTTGGTTCAAATGAAAATACCATTTTACCAACATTTAATGCACCAACAAATACCATGTAAAATAGTTTACCATCAGATGTTTTACACTCCATAATTGCTCTTTCATTTTCAATAAAAAGATTCTCTTGTTTATTTAAATATGTAAAATTAACTGGATATAATTTACCTGGTACATGGATTAGTTTTGTTATTTGACAATTGAAGTTTAAATGGTATCTATGATAATCTTTAGGGCTTAGGTAAAAGTTCATAAACTTTCCATCTTTTAACTTTTGATAGTTATCATTTAATACTTCATCAGTTAAAAGTTCCTTTACACTATAACTCATCCCTTTTATTTGTAATGCAGTATCACCTTTTATATCACCAGCTTCACTTACAAAGCTATCAGCAGGAGATATAAAGTTATCTATACTGTGATCTATTTCTCTTGGTGTTTTTAAAGCTCTTGTAAATAGTTTATTTAATGTTTTATATGAGCTAGCATCATTAAATTCACTCATATCAAGCCCAAGTAGTTTTACATACCCATTATTTATTATGTTTTGAATAGTTGTTGGGAACTCTTTTGTTGCAAACTTATGAAATATATTTGAAATTTTGTTTGTAATATGCACTTTTTTATCCTTTTAATTATTAAATTTATTTGTAGAAATTTTGCTTATGCTATGGCTATTTACTAATTTTGGTATAAAAATATATAGTTTTCCTGGCTGTTTCATTTTACCAGCTAACTCTTGTGCTAACTCTCCATTCCCAAAGAAAAAGTCTGCTCTTATTTTACCTTTAATAGCACCACCTGTATCAGCTGCTACCATTAGTTTATTTATTGGTTCATTGTTTATAGGGTTTGTTGTATTAATAAATACTGGGTAACCAAGTGGTATATACTTTCTATCTACTGCTAAGTTTCTATTAGCAGTTAACTGTGTGCCTAAGCTTCCTGTTGCTGTTTTATCGCTTTGATTAAAAAAAATATAACTTGGGTTTAGATTTAATATCTCATCAACTCTTTGCGGGTTTTTTAATAGCCATGATTTAATTGTCTGTAATGATATGTCTTCTTTTTTGATATATCCCTCTTCAATAAGTTTTCTACCTATTGCAAAATATTTTCTACCATTTTGTTGAGCATATCCAATATTTAATATATCACCACTAGGAAGTTTTACCTTGCCACTACCTTGGATATGTAGAAAAAATAGATCTATTTTATTATCAACATAACATATTATTTTCATATTATTTGAATTTTTAGGATCAATTTTTTCTATATCTTCTCTTGAATCATAAGGTATAACTTTATTTCCAACAATTCTACCTCTTAATCTCATGTTTTTAAGTGTAGGGTATGCCAAACCTAAATCTATAGTTAGTAAATCTTTAGGTACAGAATAAACTGGATATTTATATCTATTAGTTTTTTTAAGATTTCCATGGAGAAGTGGTTCATAGTAGCCAGTAATTAATCCATTATCACTATTATCATCTGATATTAGTTTATATGGTGTAAAGTTTGTCATAAAAAAAGTTTTTGGATTGCTTTGTAAATAAGACTTTTCGCAAACATCTTTTAAATTTTCATATTTTTTTGACGCTTGACAATCTTTTTTAAATACATCTAACGCTATATCAAAGTTATCTTTGTTAAACCCTTCTATCTCATCCCAAGAAGATTGTTGAAAATTTGCTTTTGATATATTTGGAAACTTTTCAACTTTTTGTGCACAACCAGCAAAAAAAGTTAAAAGTATTGAACTAAATATAAAAGACTTTGAGTATAACATTATACGTTTACTAACTCTTTTTTAATTTTTTCTTGGTTTAGTTTTAAAATAGTTTGTTTTTTTATCGCTTCATATCTTTCTTGATCACAATGTAACTCTTCACATATAGTTTCTACAGAGGCATTTTGAATCTTAAGTTTATAAAACTTTAACTCTTTTTTTGTAAGTTTCTTTTTTAAAACTTCTGCTAGTTGTTCATCACTTTTAAGCTCTCCAACTATTTTATTTATATCTTTTGTTAACTCTTTTGTATACTCAATTATTTCATTACTCATTTATCCATCCTTTTAATTTATCTATATCACTATAACTAGTCATATCTAATTGTACTGGTGTTATTGAAACATAATTTTCTTTAACCGCTTCAAAATCACAACTCTTTGTTTCGTGTTTTTTCCAAATAAGAGGATGTAAACCTATCCAATAAACCTCTTCACCTCTTGGGCTACTATATCTATGTGAATCATTTCCATACTCTCTATATCCAGCATTAGTTATTTTTATCCCTTTGCACTCATCTATACTACAAGGTGGAACATTTATATTTAATAACTTTCTTTCATCTAATGGAAAATCACCATCAAATATTTTTCGTACTATATCAACTATAACCTTACAAGCTAATTCATACTCCCAAGCATTTTTATTTGCATTATTCAAATCATTAAATACTTGACTAATAGAAATTGCAGGTACACCTTGTAAAACAGCTTCAGTTGCCCCTGCTACTGTTCCACTATATGTTATATCTTCACCCATATTAGAACCGATATTTATACCACTTATAACTAAGTCAGGTCTTATATCTTCTCCATAAAGGTTATTTAATCCAATAAATACACAATCTGTAGGAGTACCATCATCCATTTTATAGTAGTCATCATCAACACCTACAAGTTTCATAGGTCGTGTTAGTGTCATGCTATGAGCAGATGCAGATTTCTCATTTGCTGGAGCTACAATTATAAGTTGTGCTATTGGGCGTAAAGCAATAATAAGCTTTTTTAAACCTTTTGCATCCCATCCATCATCGTTTGTTAGAAATATCTTTTTCAAATCTATTACCTTTTATCTTTTATTGTATCATGGGCTACTGCTGGTTTTCCTGTCCACAGTTTAAAAATATCACAAGCTACCTTTGTACCTTCACCATTTGCAATGGCAAACATTGTTTTAGCACCACTTGCTAATCCTGCTACATATAGTCCATCTTTTATTTTATTGTTTTCATTTTTTAGACATATTTTATTTGGTTTGATTATATCGTTATGTGGTAAAACTTCTATATCATCATATTCTATATTAAATTGGTGCATACCTGTTGCAATTACAACAATTTTAGATTGATAAGTTTTATTATTCGTAACTACCTTATATTCACCTTTAAAATCTTCTATTGATATTACTGTATCATTAGTAGTAGAACAACTTTTAAAATTGTTTAGCTGAGATTTCATATTTTCTAAAAGTTTATCTCCACCTATACCAAAATCTACCCCTGCAAGATTAAAAAAACTTGCTTTTAAAATATCACTATTATTATCATCTATTATTAGGTATTTTTTATTTTTTGCCCATTCAAATTTATCTTCGACTGATGATAAGGTCAACGCTGTTCCATATCCAGCTGCTCCACCACCAATAATTAGTACATCATACATTGTTATTATCCTTTAAAATTATTTTAAATTCACTACCTTTAAATTCACACTCTTCAAATGTAAATGTTTTGTTTTTTACTGTAATTGTACCATTGAATTTAGTGTTAATTATATTATATACATAGTAAAGTCCAAGACCCTTATCTTGTGATTTATGTTTTGTTGTAAAATAAGGTTCAAATATTTTTTTTATTATAAGATCATCAATTCCACCTGCATTATCTTTTATTGATATTGTATATAGATTATTTGTATAATCAACAGTGATAAAAATATAGTTTTTTTTATCACTTTGATCATCAAACTCCTCAATAGCATTAAATAATATATTTAATATTGATTTTGAAAATAATTCTTTAAATCCTAAATAATTAAATTTATCTTCACACTTAAGTAGAATATTTATATTTTTTTGCTCAATTAATCCATGTGCAAAAGAGATACAGCTATCTATCTCTTCTTTGAAATTAAATGATTCTTTTGTTATTGAATTATGATTTATAAATTTTTTCATTTGCTCTATAGTTAAAGATAGCTCTTGTGATACATTCTCTATATCAGAAGAGAGTGAAAATAGCTCTTCATCAGTTAATATATTTAATTCTTTCTTTAACTTTATAGTTCCAGCTGCTGCTGATATAATAGATAAAGGTTGTCTCCACTGATGTGCAATATTACCAACAATATCAATTAAAGCATCATTTTTATCTTTTAAAATCAGTTGCTGCTCTTTAATTTTAAGCTCTTTTTCCAAAATAATAGATTTAGCATAAAAATTGATTGTATCAAACAATTTTTCTTTGTTAATTGGTTTAATCACATATCCATTAACACCTTTCTCAATTGCTTCAATTAATGTTTCAGCTTCCCCATGTGCAGATGTAATAATAATAGGGATATTTTTATCAATCTCTCTTATTTTAGTACTCATCTCCAGACCACTCATATAAGGCATTTTAATATCAGTAACAATTATATCAGGTTTAAACTTTTTAAATTTTTCTAAACCATCTTCCCCATTAAGAGCAATTTCAAGTTCTTTTACTCTTCTTTTGAGTCCACGAGATAAAATATTTCTAATATTTTCATCATCTTCAATATACAGTAGTCTAACTTGATTTAATATATCATCCATCTCTATGCCTTTTATTATTAAACTCTATAATAAATAAAGCACCATCTTTATTATTCTTAGCACTTAATTTTCCAAAAATTTTATCTTCAATAATCATTTTAGACATGTAGAGACCAATCCCTGTACCTTTCCCTTGTTCTTTAGTAGTAAAATAAGGTTCAAAAATTCTATCTATGATATGTGAAGGTATCCCTCCAGCATTATCTTGTATTAAAACTTTGTTATTTTCTA
>CBFDEF010000060.1:0-9318 GCA_965603755.1 uncultured Arcobacteraceae bacterium | reverse complement strand
TCTTTTATAGTATGAAAAGCTTCTAGAATTTCTAGGCGTCTTGCCTCATCTTGACTTCCAAATACTTCATCAAATGCAAGAAATCCTACACTTGAAGCTCCATTTAGTTCTGCTAGTGTTTTAGAAATAGCGATTCTAAGTACTAAGTTTGCTAAGTCAATCTCTCCACCAGAAAACCTCTCAATAGGGTACTTTGCCCCATCATCATAGATATAAAAGTCAAAGTCGTTTGATACCTCTATATGTTGGTATTTTCCTTTTGTGATAGTTGCGTACATACTTGATGCTATTGAAGATATTCTTGGTGCTACTTTACTGTTTATTTTTGTTTTAAACTCCCCTAGGCTTACTTTTATTTTGTCATAGTCTAGAAGGTCATCTTTTTTTGTTTGTACTTTTTGTAGTTGTTTATCGTTGTTATCAAGTATGTTTTGTATAGATTTTAGTTCACCTGCTATTGATGCAACTTTTACTTTTAAATCACCTATTATTTTTGATGAGTTATCTTTTTGTTTTGTTGTTTCATCATATTGTTTTTGTTTTGTTTTATGTATATTTTCATCATAAGTTATAAGTTTGTACTCTTTTTCTTTTTCATCATATTGTGTATTTAGTTGAGTTAGATTTGTACTTGTATTTTTTAGTTCACTGGTAATTGGGCTAACTCTTTTTAGTATAGTCTCTAACTGTAAGATATACTCATATTTTGATTTAAGTTCGTTTTGTTTATCTATGATCGTTTGATGATTTACTTTATCATAACTGTATTGATTTAGTTTTTCTAACTCTTGTTTGTTTTGTAAACCTTTTTGTTCAATGGTTTTAAAATAGTTTATAGCTATATTTAAATCTTTTTGTTTACTTTGTATTAGGTTGATAGATTTTGAAAGCTCTAAAAACTCTTTATCTTTTGTCTCTTTTTGTGATAGATACTCATTTTTTTGTTGTTCTACATTTTGAAGTTGAGTTTTGTATTTATCTATATTTATTTTATGAGTGTTTTGTACTATAGTATTTAATGAGTTTATAACATTGTCATACTCCTCAAGTAGTGGTCTAGTACAAGTAGGGCAGTTTGAATTTGCTCCTAGGTTTTGTATTTTGGCTATTTTTTTATTTGTTTCATCTATTAGTTTTTGTTCACCTGCTATTTGAGCTCGTAGTTCTTTTTCTATTGTTTGTTTGGCAGTGATATTATCTTGAGTTATAGATATGTTTTGCTCTAAATTCTTTGATTTAAAAACTAACTGCTCATATGAAGAACACTCTTTTTCTAGTTGTGCTATATCGTTTTTACTTTTAGTATATTGAACTCTAAGCTGCTCTAGCTCTTTTTGAAGCCCCTCTTTTTTTAAGTGATACTCTTTTAATCTCTCTTGCTCTTTTAAAGTCTCTAATAATAGTTGATACTCTTTTTTAATATGGCTTAAACTGTTAAGTTCAGTTTGTTTTGTCTCTAACTCTTTTAACTCTTGTGTTAGTTTTGTTTGTTGTTGGGTATTTGAGTTTATAGAGTTTTTTATAAGTTCAAGGGTACTTGAAAGTTTTTGTTTATTATCTTTTGTTGTTTGCTGTTGTTGCAACTCTTTTTTGTACTCTTGCTCTTTTAGTTTTATCTCATCTAACTCTTTTGATTTAGAAACTATATCTTTATCTAAAATATCTTTTTGAACTAAATTTTTATCTTTTAACTCTTTGTTTTTTAATATATCATCATCACTTAACAAAAACTCAGCAGAGGCATTTATCTCTCTTTTTAACTCACGGCTTTTCTCAATAAGTAAGTTTTCAATAAAATCAATCTTTTCAAGTCCAAGAAGCTTTCGTATCATCTTTTTTCTATCTTCATTTTTAAGTGTACTTAAACTAGTAAGCTCTTTTTGTGAAGCAAATAATGTATGGATAAAAGCATCTTTAGACATCTTTGTAAGTGATATAATAGAGTTTGTAACCTCTCTTGCACCAGATACTTGTAACTGCTCACTTTTATAAAGTTTAGCATTTGCACTTAAAGCTTTTCCTCGAAACTCCCTTATAACTTTATACTCTACGCCATCAAACTCAAACATAAGCTCAATAGATACAACATCTTTAGTTGTAGCACTAGAATTTCTTATAGTCTCTTTCCAACCTCTTTGTTTAAGTTCACCATAAAGTGCAAATAAAATAGCTTCAAATATAGTTGACTTACCACTACCATTTTTACCTATGATGCCAACAAGTCCTTGCTCAAATTCAATCTCAAAAGTTTTGTACCTTTTAAAGTTTTCTAGTTTTAGATTACAAAGTATCATTTGACACCTCTTCATAAGTAGAAAACAGCTCTTGAACTTTGTTTTTTAATCTTCCATATTCATTTTCATCACTTTTACAATCTTGTTTCATATGGTCTAAAAAGAAATCTTCTAAGGATATAGCTTCTATATTTGAAAGATTATCATCATCTTCATTTTTTTTAAACTCTCTTTTTACACTTACACTCATTGCATCTTTAAATAAATCTTTTATTTCACTAGCAGTTATATTTATAGATTGCATTGCTGTTAAATTTGTTAGTTTTACCTCTACGATACTATCTTTTATATCATGTATATCCAAAGTCTTAATAGCGTTATCATAATCACTACAATCTATCTCAAAAGTTTTAAACGCTCTTATCTCTATCTCTTTATACTCTACATTTAACTCATCATCAAGATTTAGTTCAATAAACCCTTTAGAGTTTCTTTTATCATTTAAACTAGTTCGTTCAGTTGAGCCACTATAAAAAACATTCTTATGTTTTCCAACTTTTCCAAACCCATGCCAATGACCAAGTGCAACATAGTCCATTTTTTCAAATATATACTCTTTGGAAGTAGGGTAAACCCACTCACCAAACTCTTGCATCAAATACCAAGCTCCCACACTACAATGCAACATCATAATATTTTTCTTTGTATCATCTATATTTTCTTCACAAAGTTCAATTTGTCCTAATGCTTTTGTATCATCATTCATATGTGGTAGAGTATGAAAAACTATATCATCAAACTCTATTTTTTTATACTCTTGATTGTATGAAACATATATATTTTCAAAATTTTCAAATATCTTTAGAATAGGGGAGCTTAAATTTGTCCTAGGTGTTGAGTGATTTCCAGCAATTAGTATAAAAGGTATACCAAAAGAGTTTATGATTTTAAACTGTTCAAGTGCAAAAGTGATAGCACGATTACTTGGACTTGCTTTATGAAATAGATCTCCTGTATGGATGATATAATCAGGTTTGATAGTTTTAATCTGCTCTACTACTTGTCTAAAAGCTTCATAAAAATCAGCTTCTCTTTGGTTTATATTGTTTTCATCTAAAATATCTAAATCGTTGTATCCTAGATGTGTATCACTAAAGTGTATTATTTTCATTTATAATCTCCAAATTCTTTGAATATATCATCAATTAACTACTAGATATTTTTGTAAAAATTTATTAAATTGATTTGCAAAAGATTGTGCATCTTTTTGAGTAAATGGTGCAGGTCCTTTTGTAATCTCTCCACTATCTCTTATACTTTGCATTAGATTTCTATGAGCAAGGTATTGTTTTATATTATCTTTGGTATAAAGTTCCCCTCTATGATCAATAGCATGGGCTTCTTTGGTGATAGTTCTATCTGCTAGTGGAATATCTGCTGTGATAACTAAATCATCTTTTTGCACTAATTCAATTATATGATTATCAGCTTCATCAGCTCCTGCATCTACTATGATATATGTTATATGCTCTGATTTTCCTATGGTTACTTTTTTATTAGAAACTACAAATGTTTCTATTGCTAGTTTATCAATAGCTCTTATTAAAATAGGTTTTAAAATATTTGGTAAGGCATCTGCATCAATATATAATTTCATTTTGTATCACTCTCTTTTTGAATTTGATATATGATTTTAACATAAATTAATGTAATTTCTAAATAAGGATAGATATTGTAAAATGCACCTAATTAATAATAAATACAAAAGGATAAAAATGGAATGTGAAATGCCACAGATAAATAGCAATAAAGAGCAAATGAAAAAGATATTTGAGCAGACTAAAACTATTGCTATAATTGGATGTTCTCCAAATCCAGAAAAAGCTAGTAATAGAGTAGCTGTATATCTACAAAATGCAGGATTTAAGATAATCCCTGTATATCCAAAAGAGGATGTAATACTTGGTGAAAAAGTTTATAGAAGTTTAAGTGATATACCTAAAGATATTGATGTTGATATGGTTGATATTTTTAGAAAGCCTGATGTAATTGCTGACGTTGTTGATGAATCAATTTTAAGAGGTGGTGTTAAGTGTGTTTGGACTCAGCTAGGTTTAGTACACAATGAGGCTGCCAAAAAGGCAAAAGATCATGGTATGAATGTTGTACAAAGCCACTGTACAAAGATTGAACATGCTTCAATATTCTAAGATTTAAACTATATAGTTTAAATCTTACAAGTTGGATTACTTTGCAACTTTAAAGTTGCAATTGATCCGCTTACTCCATCTGTTCTATTTTTTATTGAGATTTGTGCGCCTAGAGTATCAGCGGCACTTTTAGCTAAAAATAGTCCAAGACCTGCACCTTTTTGCTCTCCAACTCTTTTAAATGGTGCAAAAAGATCAATATCTTCAGGACAACCAATACCTTCATCTATAACTTCAATAGCAATAGAGTGTTTATTTGGGATAGTTTTTATAGTGATTTGTTTACCATCTGGTGTAAATTTAATCGCATTTTGCACAAAATTTTGAATTATTTGTGTTAATAAAGTAGGCTGTATTATAGTTGGAAAATTATCAATATCAGATATGAAAACCAACTCTATATCTTTTTGATTTGCTAATAGTTTATAACTCTCAGTTTTACTTTCAAGGTATTTGACAATATCAAATTTAACTGGTTTTTCAAATTGAGCTCCCTCTTGTCTACCCATATCTAAAATAGATGAGATCATTTGGTTCATCCCATCTATCTCCTCTATATGCAGTCTTAAAACATCCTCATACCTTTGTGTATCTCTGGGTCTCGTAAGTGTTACTTGACTTTTTAGTTTCATAACAGCAAGAGGTGTTTTAAGTTCGTGAGCTGTACCTATGAATAACTCTTTTTGATACTTTACATAGTTTTCAATTTTTAAAGTTAAAGTATTTATTGAGTTTGCTAACGGCTCAAATTCAATAGGCAATTTCTTTGTATCTATTTGTGATAATGAGTTTTCATTCATATTTGAAAGTTTTTGAGTAATTCTAATAATTGGCATTAGAAGTGTTTTTGATACAGCAAAAGCATACATTATAATTAATATTAAACCACCAACACCTAAAAATACAAGGTTACCAAAAATTTTATTTAACATCTTATGTGAGGCATTAATATTTTTTGTGATTTTTAGATATTTATTGCTGTTTTTTTCTAAAGGGTAAAGCAGTTCCATATAGTTATTATTATTTACAGAATATTTTCTTAAAGTAATATTTGGGATATTATTAATTGTAATTATGTCAATTTTTAAATCTTCATTTATTAGAACTTTTAAATCTTGATTATTAGTTTGGGATGTTTTTGTTAGAGTTACAATAAGTTTTGCATCTTTTAGAAGTTCATCTGAGATCTCTTCATATATGGTAGCTTTTGTAAAACCATAAAAAATAAGAGATAATACGATCACAAAAAAAGAGGTAGCAAATATAAGCTTTTGTGAAAATTGCTTATATATGCTTTTTTTATTCATTTAGAATATTTCCTATTCTTCAACTTTTGGAGGGTAACAAAATCTGTAACCTCTTCTTCTAATAGTTTCAATAGTAGAAATATTTAATGGCTTATCCATTTTTTGTCTAATTTGATTAATAGCAACTTCAATAACATTTGGTGTTACTAATTCTGGTTCTTCCCAGATTGCATCAAGTAATTGCTCTTTTGAAACAATTTGATCTCTATGTCTAGCTAAGTGAGTTAAAACTTCAAAAGGTTTACCTTTAAGTTCAATCTCTACACCATCATAAGTGATTTTTTCTTCGTCTGGATTAATAGCAAGGTTTTCAATAGTGATAACATTTGTGCCACCAAATCTTAATCTACACTCAATTCTAGCAAGTAAAACATCAAAATCAAACGGTTTTTTGATATAATCATCTGCACCAGTTTTTAAAGCTTTGATTTCACTCTCTTTATCATCTCTTGCACTTACAATTACTACTGTTGTTCTTCCACTTCTATTTTTAACGATTTTTGTTAACTCTAGACCATCACCATCAGGTAACATCCAATCAGTTAAAACTAAATCGTAGTTTCTAATCTCTATAAAATATTCTGCATCTTTAAAGTTTTCTGCAATATCTACTTGATATCCGAAATCTTGTAAACCCTCTTGAAGAGTTCTATTTAACGTACTTTCATCTTCTACAATTAAAATTCTCATTTAATAAATTCCTTATTTTTTTATATATATCTTAAACTTAAACTTAAGTTAAGTCTTATTTTTGAAAAACGGATTATAACATAAAAAAATCCAAAGTTAAAGAGTTTTTAAGTTAAATTTTAAAATTTGTATTTTATAAAGGTTTACTCTAAATTTTTTTAGATATAATCATGTTTAAATAAAATAATTGAGGTAAAATGATGAAACAAAATAAACTTATTAATATGAGTAAGAAAACAGTTTTAAGTGTTGTTACGAGTTTAGTGATGGCGAACTCTGCATTTGCAGTTGATAATAAAGTTTATGCAGTCGTAAATGGAGATAAAATTACAGCAGAGTCAATAGCTGTAGCTCTTAAAGACCCTAGAATAAAATTTAATACATTACCAACGCAAACACAAAAAAATATTTTAGATAAATTAGTAGAACAAAAACTTTTATCGCAAAATGCTTTGAAAACAGATGTTGTTAAAGAGGAGATTTATAAAACTACTCTAAAAAACTTATCTCAGGATTTAGCATTACAAGTTTGGATGCAAAAAGAGAGCAAAAGTATAAAAGTTGAAGATAAAGAGTTAGAAGAGTTTTATAACAAAAATAAAAAACTTTTTAATAAACCTATGCAGTTAAATGCAAAACATATTTTAGTTAAAACAGAAGTTGAAGCTAAAAATATAATTAAAGAACTAAATAAAGCAACTAACTTAAAAGCTAAGTTTGAAGAACTTGCAAAATCAAAATCTGTAGGACCATCAGGTAAAAATGGCGGAACTTTAGGTTGGTTTAGTTTAGATAAAATGGTACCAGAGTTTAGTAAAGCTGCAGATGAACTTAAGAAAGATTCGATAACAAAAACTCCTGTGAAAACACAATTTGGTTTTCATGTTATATATTTAGAAGATAGGGAAGCTGCAAAGGTAGTTTCATTTAAAGAGTCTAAAAATCAAATCAAGCAGAAAATAGGGCAAGATAAGTTTATAAATAAGATACAAAAAGTAGCTGATGGTTTAAAACAAAAAGCTAAAATAGAATATAAGTAAGGATAAAATTAATGGCAGTATTAGATATAGTAAAAGCTGGTGTATTAACTGGAAGTGAAACAAAAAAGTTATTTGATTATGCAAAAGAGAATGGTTTTGCAATTCCTGCTGTAAATATTGTAAATACAGAGTCAATAAATGCAGTTTTAGAATCTGCGGCTAAAGTTAACTCTCCAATAATTTTACAATTTAGTAATGGTGGTTCAACATTTTATGCAGGTAAAGGTTGTAAGGCTAAAAATGCTTCAATTTTAGGAGCTATTAGTGGAGCTAAGCATATTCATATTATGGCAGAAGCTTATGGTGTGCCTGTGGTACTTCATACAGATCATGCCGCTAGAAAACTTCTACCTTGGATAGATGGTCTTCTTGAAGCTAGTGCTGAGCATTTTGAGCAAACTGGGCGTCCTTTATATAGTTCTCATATGTTAGATTTAAGTGAAGAGTCTATTGAAGAAAATCTTGATACTTGTGTAGAGTATTTTGAAAAAATGTCTAAACTTGATATGATGATTGAGATTGAGTTAGGTATTACTGGTGGTGAAGAGGATGGTGTTGATAATAGTGATATTGATAACTCACTTCTTTATACACAACCAAGTGAAGTTGACTATGCTTATGAGAGATTAAATGCAGTTAGCCAAAACTTTACAATAGCAGCAAGTTTTGGAAATGTACATGGTGTTTATAAGCCAGGTAATGTTGTACTTACTCCAAAGATTCTTGATAACTCTCAAAAATTTATCTCAGAAAAACACAACTTAGATGCACAACCAATTAACTTTGTATTTCATGGTGGAAGTGGTTCAGCTTTAGAAGAGATAAGAGAAGCTATCACTTATGGTGTTATTAAAATGAATATTGATACAGATACTCAATGGGCATTTTGGGATGGAGTAAGAGAGTTTGAATCAACAAATAGAGATTATTTACAAGCTCAAATTGGTAATCCTGATGGTGATGACAAACCAAATAAAAAATACTATGATCCTAGAGTTTGGTTAAGAGCTGGACAGAATAGTTTAGTTGCAAGACTAGAAGTGGCATTTAGTGATCTAAATTGTTTAGATAAAAATTAAAGGCTATAAAATAAAAGAGGAAAAGTTTTATTACTTTTCTTTTTTTATTCCGTTGTAAAAAATAGATAAAAATTAATTATCTATAGTATCTCTAATAGATTACTAAAGTTTATTTAATTGAGGAGAGTACTTTTTAAGTATATCACGTTGTCTTTTATGTATAAATTGTATTAAATTTTCATTTCTCTTAGTTATAAGAAATATATATTTATATTGAATATTTAGTTTTTCTTTTTTTAAAAATTTAATCTCAATATTAGTTTGAATAAATGAAAGAACTAAATCGTTAATAGTTACTATTAAATTATCATCGATAGTATCATTGACTAAAATACTTAAACTTTTTTCCGATATATCATGAATAAAAAAACTTTTGTCTAAATTAGAAAAAAAAGCTTTCTTATCTTCGAGTAATAACCTAACTTCATCTCTATTTAACTCTTTGTAAGGTGTTTGGCTAATATTATCAAATATTAAATATCCTTTATCATTCAAATATGTTGTATTTTTAACAACGTATCGTTCATTATCAACTATTAAAAAATATCTTTTATCACACAATAAATTTAGTTTTTGCTTATTGGAAACCTTTATTATTAATACATTATTATTTATTTTTACTATCTCTTCTTTAGATTGTAGTTTAAGACCTTTAAAAAAAGATAACACTTCAATATCAGTACCTTTAACTCTTTTTAAAACAGAATGATTTGTTTTGTAAGATGAAATACTCATAGTGTAATAGCTCTCCATATTAT
>CBFDEF010000059.1:0-9327 GCA_965603755.1 uncultured Arcobacteraceae bacterium | reverse complement strand
CATCCACCTTTAGTTGAAAGACTTAAAGAGTTGGGTTATAAAGGCGCTGGAATTGCTCAGATGGATAAAGAAGATGTGGCTCTAAAAGAAGAGGAGGTATTAAAGATATAAAACTATCTTTAATATATACGAATAATGAAAACATACAAACAAATTATAAAAGAACAAAGTAAATATTTAAGAGAGGTTACACATATACCTCAAAAAGAGGTGGAGATACTAATTCTTCATCTGTCGGGTCAAAATACAATTTGGCTACACCTTAATTATGACAAAGAGTGTTTATGTGAAAAAGAGCTTGAAAAGTTGGTTAAAAAAAGAGCTACAAACTATCCAATAGAGTATATAACATCAAGGGCAAGTTTTTACGGTGAGATTTTTAATGTTGCAGATGGTGTGCTTATACCTCGTCCAGAAACTGAGATTTTAGTAGAAAAAGCAGAAGCTATTTTAAAAACATTAGAAAAACCTAAAGTAATAGAGATAGGTGTTGGTAGTGGTATCATATCAGTTATGTTAGCAATGTTAATAGAAGATATAGAAATTATAGCTGTAGATATAAACGATAAAGCACTTGATTTAGCAAGAAAAAATGCTAAAAAACATCAAGTTGAACATAAAATAACATTTATAAAAAGTGATATATTTACAAATATTTCAGAAGATTCAGAGTTTGATATGTGCATATCAAATCCTCCATACATAGCCAATAATTATAAACTTCCTACAAATGTAAAATATGAACCATCAAATGCTCTATTTGGTGGTAATATTGGAGATGAATTACTAAAAGATATTATTACACAAACAAAACAAAGAGATATTAAATATCTTTTATGTGAGATGGGATATGACCAAAAAAAGCCATTATCAAACTATTTAGAACAATATAAACCAAAAAGTGTTGAGTTTTATAAAGATTTTGATAAATTTGATAGAGGATTTGTAGTAGAATTCTAAATATTATTAATTATTCTTTTAAAAATATGTTATAATTAGGCGAAAATTTAATAATATTTTATAAAAAGGTAAGACAAGAAATGGCAAAAAGTTTATATGAAACACTAAATGTAAGTGAAAATGCAACACCAGCAGAGATAAAAAAAGCTTATAGAACACTTGCAAAAAAATATCATCCAGATATGAATAAAGATGCAGATGCTGAAGAGAAATTTAAAGAGATAAATGCAGCATATGAAGTGTTAGGTGATGATAAGAAAAAAGCACAGTATGATATGCATGGTGATGATATGTTCGGCGGACAAAATTTTCATGATTTTGCACAAGGTCAAGGTGCTGGTGTAGATATAAATGATATTTTAAGACAGATGTTTGGTCAAGGTGCCGGCGGTGGCTTTGGAGGACAAAGCGGTTTTGGTAGTCAAGGTGGTTTTGGTGGTGGATCACCATTTGGTGAGCCAGACTTAGATGTAAGTGCAAATTTATCTATAGACTTTAATACTGCAATCCTAGGCGGTGTTAAAAATGTATCAATAAATAATGAATCATTTGATATAAAAATACCTGAAGGTATAAAAAGTGGTCAAAAAATCAGAGCAAAAGGGAAAGGCAAACAAGCACAAGGCTTTCCAAGAGGTGATTTAATTATCACTTTAAATGTACATGAAAGTGACGAATACGAAAGGGATGAAGATGATAACCTAATAAAATCATTTGATATATCTTTAAAAACTGCTTTATTTGGTGGAAAAGTTTCAATAGAAACATTAACAAAAGAGATTACATTAAAAGTACCACAAAACACAAAACAAAACCAAAAATTCAGAGTAAAAGAATTAGGTGCTTTAAATAGAAAAACTAAACAAAAAGGTGCCTTATATTTAAAAGCAAATATAATCTTACCTGCATTAGAATCTTTAGATGAAGATTTTGCTAAACTATTAGAGGAAAAATTACCTCAATAGTTATAGCATAAAAGATACAACAAGTTTTACTTGTTGTATAAAAGTTGTTAAGCTAGTTTATATCTTATAGAATAACTTCTCATAAGAGGTGGAGTGTCGTAATAGTTCTCATCATTCGACGATTTATGTGGAACATGGACAGGCGTAACAGGTGTCATATTTGAACTCTCTTGTACAGCCTCTTCAGTATCAGCAGACTCAAATCCAGTTGCTACTATTGTAATTTTTATCTCATCAATATCCATAGTACTATCAGAAGTTGTACCAAAAATTATCTCTGGATTTCCAATAAGTATATCATTAATATCTTCCATAACATCACTAATAGCAAACATAGAAACATTTGGATTTGTTGTCCAATGTATCATAATACCTTTTGCACCGCTTAACGATATCTCATCTAGTAGTGGTGATTTTATTGCCATCTCTAGTGCTGTATTAGCAGCATTATCACCTTTTGCTTTACCTATACCCATAAGAGCAATACCCTTATGTTGCATAATTGTTTTAACATCAGCAAAATCGACATTAATATCATCACTACCAGGCTTAAGGATAACCTCACTCATACCATTTACAGCTTGATATAAGATATCATCTACAACTTTAAAAGCATCCTTCATACCAATATTTGGATCAAGTATATTTCTTAATCTGTCATTTGGAATAACAATAATAGAATCACTAACTTTTTTTAATTCTTCAAGTCCAAGATTTGCTAATCCTGTTCTTTTTTTACCTTCCCATTTAAAAGGTCTAGTTACAACAGAAACAGTTAATGCACCTATCTCTTTTGCAGCTTTTGCAATAATAGCAGCTGCACCAGTTCCTGTACCACCACCTAAACCAGCAGCTATAAATACAATATCAGAACCATCTAAAGATTCTTTAATCTCTTGATAATTTTCTAAAGCAGAATCTCTTCCTATTTCTGGTCTCATACCAGCACCTAAACCACGAGTTAGTTCAATTCCAAGTTGTATTTTTTTTGGTGCTTGTGATAAGTTTAGTACTTGTAAATCGGTATTTGCTACGATTAAATCTATTTTATGAGTACCCTCATTTATCATATGATTTATCATATTACAACCACCACCACCCACTCCAATAACAGCAATCTTAGCTGCATTTTGAGATAATGTTTTAGAGGGTTTTTGTACTGTTATACTGTTTTGATCAAAAAGATTAATGTCCACTATATCCACCTTGATATTTTTGAGAAAAGAGAATTAATAAGCTTTGGCTTCTCTTCATCTTGTTGCTCTTGTTTCTCTTTTATTGCACCTATTTCACTAATATCATTTGTTACTTGATTTGACAATTCAATTTTTGGTTTGTTATGAATAGCATCTTCTAAAGTTGTATCTCTTTTTAAATTAACAGTTGTTTTAGTTTTTATTTCACCGTTACTGTCCAATTCAAAACTATCAGTACTACTTAATTCATATAAAAGTAATCCAACAATAGTTGACATTGTTGGGTCATTAAAATCTACATAACCATTTTGGATATTTTTTGGATTTGATATTTTTACAGGTAATGTTGTAAATATCAATGATGCCAACTCTTTAACACCAGGTATTAGAGTCATACCACCAGTTAAAATAACACCACCATCAATATTATCAATCACCCCACCCTCAATAAGTCTATCATGTATTAAAGAGAGTATCTCCTCTATTCTTGCATGTAAAATTGGCTGAATTTGATCTAAAGATATCTCTTTTGTTTCTGTTTCATTACCAAGAAGAGGCAGTTTAACTTTTTTGATATTTTGTTCATTATCTTCTTCTTTATTTGGAAGCAATGTACCATACTGTTTTTTTACCATATTAGCTGCACTATAAGGTGTATGAAGCATAACAGAAATATCATTTGTGATATGTTCACTTCCCATTGGAAGAAAGTCATTATATATTATTGTTGAGTCTTTATAAACAACAAGTTGAGAAGTAGTACCTCCAAGATTTATAACAACTGAACCTAATTTTTTTTGATCATTTTCTAATGTAGATATTGCACTTGCATAACCAGCAAGTACAAACTTATCAACCTCTAAATTTGCAGATTTTAGAGCATTTTTTATATTTATTAATGATGTTTTTTTTGTTGTAATAACATTAACTAATACTTCTAATCTGGAACCATTCATATTTAATGGGTTAGAAATAGATGAACCATCATCAACTCTAAATAATATTGGTAATACATGTATCACCTCATAATCTGGAATGATATTTGCATTATATAAAGCCATTTTAAGAACTTGCTTTATCTCATTTTGTGTTATTTGTCCTGAAGGTATATTAATACTACCATTGCTTCTTAATGTTTTTGTATTAGCACCAGATAGAGATACTATGGCTTTATTCATAGATGAACCAGAACTACTCATAGCTTTAAAAGCAGATTCTTTTATACAATTACCAGCAAGATTGATATCAACTATATTACCTTTTTGTACACCCTCACTTTTAACTTTACTAACACCTAATATATTAATTTTATTATTAAAATCATTTGCAGCAACAATAGATATAATATTTGTTGTGCCAATATCAATAGCTAAAATTGGATTGTTCAATTAATTATTTCCCATATACGATTTAACATCGTACTTATTTTTTAATTTATCTAATAATGAGCTTGATATTAAATTTGTTTTAATATCTCCAACTGCTGATACAACAGTATTGTCATTATTACTATCATACGGTACAAATTTTGAATCAGTTATTTTATAAACAACTGTTTTATCCAATAACTTCACTGAACCTAACTTCTCTTTTGAACTAAATATACTTTGTGTAACTTGAGATATCTCTTGATCTTCTAAACCTTTAATATATGGTTTTGTATCTCTACTTATATAACCAATATCTTTACCTTTAAAGTTTTCCATTACAATTTTTGTTTTTTTATCTAAATTTTTACTTTTTATATCGTTAATATATTCCATCTTAACACTCTGTACTACTTCTTCAAAAGGTAATACTTGAGGTTTAGTTTTCTTAATCAATTTTAGAATATAATAGTTCTCTTTTTCATAAACAGGTTTTAGTGTTTCACCACTATTGCTTTGAATTAATTTATCAAAGTTTTCTTTAGATAAAAATTGAGTTCCATCATATATAGTTTTAGTATTTGAAAACTTCTCCTCATCTCTTTTTAATTTAAGATAAAGTTTTAGAGCAACTTTTCTCATATCTTTTTTTGTTTTAGTATCAATATTTTCTATTTTTGTATAGTTTATCTCATAACCTGCAGGTGATTTATAGTTTTCTTTTACACCTTCCCAATATTTTTTTAACTCATCTGTTTTTGGTGTAACTTTTAGATTATCAGATTCAACAATAGATAGACTAACTTTATCTTGTGCATATAATAACTTACCAATATTACTTATCTCATTTGAAGATAACGGTAGATTAAATATATTTTGAACTTTAGATACTAATAGATCCTGTTTTAGTTGTGCTTCAAACTCTTTACTAGTTCTTCTATTTTGTTTTAAAACAAACATATAAGTATCTTTATCAAATTTTCCATCTTTAAAAAATGAACTAATTTTTACTAACTCACGAGCTACCTCTTTATCAGTAACTGCTAAACCTAAATCTGAAGCATAATTCATTAATAAATATTTTTGAATTACCCTTTGCAGTGCTGCATCTTCAAGTTTAAGTTGTTCTGCCAACTCTTTATTAAAAGATGCCCCAAACATTTGCTGATATTGTGAATAAAGTGTACTATATTCGTTCTGTAAATCTGATAAAGGTACCTCTTTATCTCCAACTAGAGCAACAGTACTATTTGATTTACCATAGTCGTAACTACCCCAACCAACGAAACCTGCACCTACAAACGCTATTGTACTTATCCATATTGTAACTATTAACCACTTTTTATGTCTTTGCATCCATGAAATCATAATATTTAATACCTTTTATATTTAATTATTTATTATACACTTTTCTTCATTATTAATATCTGAGTCATCATATGGATCCATATGAATATTTATAATCCAATTTCTAGAGCTGTCAAGTTCTTTTATTTTATCTTCAATTCTATCTGATACCCTATGTGCTTCCATAAGTGTTATTAAACAGTCAAAAACTAAGTGAACATCAACAAAATTATTATCACCAGCACTTCTAGTTTTTAAGAAATGATGATCATTTACTTGTGATTCTGTTTTGATTATCTCAACGATTTTTTCTGGAATATCTTCTTCTAACGATTTGTCTAATAAAACCAATACACCCTCTTCTATTAGTTCATAAGCACTATATATAATAAATATTGATATTCCAGCACCTACAAGTACATCTATAATCTCATAAGATGTAAAATAAACTGCTATAAGTGAAAATAAAACAGCTACATTTACCCAGACATCTGTTTTATAATGTAACGCATCAGCTTTTATAACCATATTATTTGTTTTTTTAGCAACAGCATTTAAATATGCAACTAATCCTATAGTTATAAAAAGTGATATTACCATCACGATAAGTGATGTTTCTAAGTATTGTGAAGTTTCGCCTGTAAAATATTTTTTCACAGCTGTATATAGAAGAAAAAGCCCAGACATTGTAATAATAACACCCTCAATTACACTAGCCAAAGCTTCAATTTTGCCTCGACCATAATTAAAGTCCCTATCTGCAGGCTTTTCAGAATTAGAAATAGCAAAGTAGTTAAATAGAGATACAAACATATCCAAAATTGAATCTATTGCTGAAGCTAGAACAGCAACACTACCACTGGCGATACCAATGGCAAGTTTCATTAATGTTAAAAATGCCGCTACACTACTTGATACTACTGTTGCTTTTTTCTGTAAAGTCATACTCTATATTATCCTCTATTTCTATCTCTATTTCCACCAGATCTATTTCTGTCTCCAGAACCACCTGATCTATTTCTATCTCTATTTCCACCAGATCTATTTCTGTCTCCAGAACCACCTGATCTACTTCTGTTTCTGCTTCGACCACCACCGCCGTTACCTCTTCCACCTCTTGGACCGCCACCTTCTTTAGCTCTTTTTAATAAGAACTCAATATCTTTCATCGATTTACCAATAAAATCTTTACCTTTGATTTTTGTTTGGTTTAAAAGAATAGTTGCTAGTTTATAAGTGATAGTAGATAAATCATAATCCTCTTTTAATTGATCAATGATATCATAAACTGACTCATCAACCTCTTGAGAACTGATTTTTTCTTTTAAAGTATCAACAGCTTTAGCTTTTACAGAATCTCTATTTGGTACTAATTTACTTTCTATATTAGCTCCAACATCTTTTTGTATTTTATGTAAGCTTCTAAACTCTGCTGGAGTTACAATAGATACAGCTTTACCCTCTTGACCACCACGACCAGTTCTACCAATTCTATGAACATAACTTTCTGAATCAAACGGAAGTTGATAGTTAAATACATGAGAAACACCTTTTACATCTAACCCTCTTGCCGCAACATCAGTAGCTACAAGAACTTCAAGTTGATCAGCTTTAAATGATCTAATTACCTCTTCTCTTTGTCTTTGCTCCATATCACCATGAAGACCTTTAGCTGCATAACCTTGTGCAACTAAATATGTTGCTAATCTATCAACATCTCTTTTCATTTTACAAAATACAATCGCTTTTGAAGGATCTTTGTAATCAAAAAGTCTGATTAATGCATCATCTCTTTCATACTCTTCAACTACATAAAATGATTGCTCAATTTTTGCATTTGTCATCTCTGATTTTGTAACTGTCACAAATGATGGTTCATTAAGAACTCTTTCTGCTAGTTTTTTAATTGGCATTGGCATAGTTGCTGAGAACATTAAAGTTTGTTCTCTATTTTTTAGATAATTAAAAATCTCTTTAATATCATCTAAAAATCCCATATCCATCATCTCATCAGCTTCATCAAGAACTACGAATCTAGGATCAATACTGATCTGTTTTTTAGAAAGAAGATCTAAAAATCTCCCTGGAGTTGCAACAATAATTGATGCATTTTCTACATGTTTGATTTGTCTTGCATAAGCTGTTCCACCATAAACTGTAGCAGTTTTTACATTTAAAAACTTTCCGAATTTAAATAGTTCATCACTTACTTGCATTGCAAGTTCTCTTGTAGGAACTACAACAACTAGTTCAACAGAACCATCACATTTCATCATGTTTAAAATTGGAAGTCCAAATGCTGCAGTTTTACCTGTACCTGTTTGAGCTTGTGCTACTATATCTTTACCAGAAAGTACGATTGGAATAGAATCTTTTTGTACTGGACTTGGTTCAACGAATCCCGCTGCTTCAATTGCTTTGTTAAGCTCTGATTTTAAGTTAAAATCTGTAAATTTCATATTTTTATTACCCTTTTGTTTTTCATAGGGGAATCTTTAAAATAAAAATTTACGATTTATGCTTACTTTTAAGATTTCCTATATTAATGCGATTGTATCTAAATATTACTTAAACTTTTACAACTTATTAGTTCTAGTTAACTTTTATTAGTTTTATGATACACTTTTGACTATGCAAGGTTACATTATAAACATAAATAAAGTCAAAGATGAGGACTTAATTGTCTCAATTTTAACTGAAAATAATTTCTACACAACTTATCGATTCTATGGAGCTAGACATTCAACTATAAATGTTGGTTTTAAGGTAGATTTTGAACTAGAATCAAATATGAATAGTACAATTCCAAGACTTAAAGATGTACTACAGATTGGTTTTCCTTGGATATTAAATAGAGACAAGTTATATTGCTGGCAAAGGTTTATAAAACTTTTTTACCCACATTTAAAGGATGTTGAGGATATTGATAGTTTTTATATTGAACTTTTAAATGAACTATCACATAAAATTATTAAACAAAATCCTAAAAGAGCAATTATCGAAAGTTATGTCAAACTTTGTAAATATGAGGGTAGATTGCATATGGAATATGAATGTTTACTCTGTGAAGAGATTATCACAAAAGATATATCACTAGTAAGAAGTTTTTTGCCAGTTCATAGTAGTTGTACCTACGCTAAAAAATTAAATATTTCACAAATACAAGAATTATTTGAAGAAAATAGCCTACTTAACTTCAATGAAGATGAGATAGAATATCTATGGCAACTACTTCTTCAAGGACTATAAACTAAATTTAAGTTTATTTAACTATAATTCCGTACTTTTTTAATGGAGCCATAGCAAAGTGGCTAATGCATTGGATTGCAAATCCTTGATCCTCGGTTCGACTCCGAGTGGCTCCTCCATTTAATCATCTAACAAACTCCAAAACGATCTAAAATCAATTAAATTTAAAAATTTTTTCAGAGTAACTATAGGTTAAGCAAAAAAACACACAATATTTAGAAATTTGCCCACAATCTTAAGCAT
>CBFDEF010000058.1:0-9896 GCA_965603755.1 uncultured Arcobacteraceae bacterium | reverse complement strand
GTATTAACATTTGCAATATTATTTGATTCGTTGTCTAATGCTCTTTGTGCCCCTGAAAGTCCAGAGATACCTGTCCATAATGCTCCAACCATAATAATTCCCTTAAAATAAAGTATTACGAATATAATTAAATATCCAAATTTAAATCTTTCAGCAAAGACTTACATTTAAATATTTTAAATAGATATTTATCTCAATGACAAATATCTATAATTATTAAATTTATCTAACTTCTAAAATTGAACTCATTGCTATAATACTTTGAGTCTCTGCATATCTAACTGAAGAACCAGCAAAAAGATATTTTTCTGTTATTGCTGTATCTGTTTCTACATTACCATCTTGATCTAGTAATTTTAATGTTCCATCATCATTAAATTCAAATCTACCTTTACCATCTAAAGAGACTCTGTTATCTGTTTTTGTATCACCATCATAAATAAATCCATCAGAATCATATATTACCAAACTATTATCATCTGTAGAATCTGCAAGAGCATCTACCATACCAACCATTTGTCTTGCATTTACAAATAAATCTCCATCTCTATTTTCAATAGTTTCAACTTTATATGAATTCAATACTCCATCATCACCATAAGAACCATCCTCTATTACATGACCAATCATAGCTGCTGCTGTTGATAAAGCAGATGCACCATATGCATTTTGAAGTGATGCCATAGCTGCTGACATATCTTGATTTGCCTGAATAGATGACATTTGAAGTTGACTATCCATAAGTGCTGCACTATCCATAGGTTTTGTTGGATCTTGCATCTTCATCTCTTCCATCATCAAAGTTAAAAAATCTGCATTTGTTAACTGATCATTACTTACATTAGATGTATAACTATTTCCATCTAAGCCAACTGCACTATTTGTAATTACATTATCTACTGCCATATTAATCTCCTATATAGACTGTTCATCAAAGAAGAAATTTACAACTTTAGATGAATCCATTGAATCTTGAACTCTTATTGCTAATTTTTCATCCATAACAATAATATCTCCTGTACCAATAATACGCTGATTTACATAGATATCTCCACCCTCTCCAGCAATTTTATTTAATGCTAATACATCACCTTCACTAAAATTAAGAAAATCTTTTATAGTTATGTCAGTATGACCTAGTATAACATCAACAGAAATTTCTGTATCTATTAAGGCATTGTAATCTTTCTCAGTAAATTCCATATTAATCTCTTCAATTTATTTAAAATCATTATAACATAAAAAAGTTTATTTTGTATAAGAGATAAATATATTTAAGTATTTTTATATAACAGCATCTAATGATTCTAACATTGTTTGAACTTTAGATTCAATATTTCCATCAAAATTACCTAAATCACTAGCTATTACTACTCCACCAGCAGTTACATTTGAGTCCTCTTGCAATATTACAAAATTTTCAAAATTTAGCTGATCTTTTAATACAATATAGTCTTTTGGATTTAGATGTATAGTAATTTTGGAAGCAGTTTTAATTTTTGACATAATATTCAAAATAGTTTCTCTAGCAATTTTTGCTGAGTTTTCACCAATTTCAATTGATATTATTTTTTGTGCAATTGATAATGATGTTTTAAGTATTTTGGTTTCCATTTGAAAAGTAGCTTGCTCAAAAAAATTTGAATAATTTTTTAAATCTTTCAAAGCTTCGATAAGTTGCTTATCTAGGTCTCTACCTTTTACTCCGTCACTTTCAATAAGGGAAACTTTATCATTAATATTTGAAATAGATAGTTGTAGGTTTTTTATCTCTTGAAGCACTGGATCAACATTTCCATTTATACTTTTATCATTTAATGTTGCGTTACTTTGTACATGAGTATCAGATGGAGCACTATTTGAGATAAAGTTCCCTAATTCAAATGATTCAATTTTTGAGTCTGATTTTATTATTCTTGATGTAGAATTAACATTATTTGAAGTCATTATTCTTCCTCTTCTGCTCTTTCAATTTCTCCACTTTCTAGTAGCCTCATAGCAACCTCAAGTATCTTTTTCTGAGCCTCTTCAATATCTTTAATTTTAGTTTTTCCAAGCATTTCGAACTCCTCATTAAATCTATCTTTTGCCCTTTGACTCATTGCTCCAAGAATAATAGCAGTCTCTTCTGGTGGAGAATTTTTTAATGCAACTGTTAAATCTTCTGTTTCAACATTTCCAATAACTTTCATTATATGTGCTTGCTCTAATTCTAATAAATCTTCAAAAATAAACATATTTTCTTTTATTTTTCCTGCTAAAATTGGATCTATTCCAGATATATTATTTAAAATATCACTTGATTTTGGTCCCATTTTATTTAACATATCAGCAACAGTTTTAACACCACCAACTGTTACAATAGAAGCTAATAATGATTCTAGTTTTTTCTCTAAAACATTTGACATAGACTGTACAATACTTGGGGATACATCTTTAATAGTTGCCATTTGCATACTAATTTTAACTTTTAAACTGTCATCTAACTTTGTTAAAACTTCTGATGCATCTGCTGCATCCATATGAGATAAAACAACAGCAATAGTTTGTGGAGACTCATCTTTAATAAAATCTGCAAGTTGTTTTGGATCTATATTATCCAAATATGCAAACGACTGTTGTGCCTCTTGCATTCTCGCTAGTTTAGCTAACACTGCATCTGCTTCAGCCTTACCCAGTGATTTATACAATATATCTTTTGCATATTCAAATCCACCAGAACTAATATAGGCATTTGATTTTATAAAAAGATGAAATTCATCTAAAACTGCAAGTGACGTATCTTTTCCAATAGAACTAATTCGAGTAATAGCAATTGATAAATCTTCAACTAATTGTTTAGGTAAGTTTTGAAAAATTTTTACTGTAGCCTCTTCACCAATTAGTACAAGAAAATTTGCAACTTTTTCCATCATTGACATACCCTGAAGTAGATCGTGATTAACCTCTTTACTTGCCATTTTAGCTATCCTTTCTAGAAGATTTCAAAACAGTATCACCTTCACTCAATAACATCTCTATCATTTTTGCAATATCTTCTGGATTATTTGTAACTGCTTGATCAATCTCTTCGATTAAAACCTGATATCTTGCTAACTCTTCTGGATCTAGTCCGTCAAGATTATTTAAAATTTGACTTTTAACTTTTGATTTTAAGCTTGTCTGTGCACTCATAGCATCAAATTCATCAGAAACTAAACCATAACCTTGATCATCTCCTTGAGTACCTTTTCCACCTTTTGCAGCATCCAAAAGCATTATCTCATTATTTGCTATAAATTTTTTGTAAAAAACAAATAATAAAATACTTGCTATAAGATATTGTAAATATTCTCCAAATTCTTGTATCATTGACTTTGTAGATATTAAACCTAAATCATCTTCAGTAGCAGTGCCATCTTCTGTACCTGCTTCTCCAAATGGTTTTAATCCTAAAAATTTAAAAGCTTTAACAGTAACACTATCACCTCTTTTATTTTGATACCCAATTGCTTCTTGAACTATAGCATTAATATTTTGTAAAAATTCCTCTTTATTTTCTAATTTTTCTAAAACTGCAGAATCAAATGTAACAGCTGCTGTTAGTTTTGATATTCTTGCATATGCTGAATTGTGTTCATTTATTACTTTTTTAGAGATCTCAAAATTTGTAACATTTTTTGCTTCCTCTTTTGAAGATTTTGTCTTCTCTCCTCCTGCACCTTCATCAGGATTTTCTATATTAGAGTCAACACCTGGAACTGCTTTCTTATTTGTATTTGTACCTTCAGCTTGAGAAGCTACTTCAGTTGTTTGTTGACTTCTAATTGTACCTTCTGGTTCATATATCTCTTGACTTATCTCTTGCTTTGTAAAATCTAATTCTACAGAAACTTTTGCAATAACTCTTTGATTTCCTATAAAAGGAAGTAAAAGGTCAATGATTTTATTTTCATAATCATTTTCCAACTTAATTTTGTATTTTTCATGTTGTATATATTTTAAATCATCAATATCACTTTGAGAATGCTCTAGCAAACTTCCATTTTGATTGATTAATTTAATATTTTTAGATAAAAGTTTTGGAACTGATGACGCAATAAAGTTTTTTATCCCATCAATTTGTTTTTGTGTTAGTACAGTACCTTCTCTTAATGTAAGAACTGCAGATGCACTTGGCAATGTCTTTTTTTGTGTAAATACAGACTCTTTAGGGATAGCAATTTTTACATTAGCAACTAATACTCCAGATAATGACTGAAGAGATCTTGCTAGTTCACCTTCCATGGCTCTAAGGTATTTTATTTTATTTTCAAAGTTTGTAGTACCTAAAGAGCTTTTGTCAAATATTTCCCAACCTGAATGCTTTTGTGTTGAAGCATCACTTGTTATTAATTTTATTTTTGCAACATTAATATTCATCTGATTTGTTTTTAATGATAATCTATTTCCACTACCAACAACTGCATATGGAATATTTGCTGCATCTAATTCACTACTTGCTAACATAATTTGATTTTTAGTTAAATTTGAAGCAATTGTAAAATTTAGCTTTTCATCTTGTGATTTTACATTTGAATATATTAATAATCCAATTAAAAATAAAAATAACACAGAGAAACCACCAACTATTACAGCTCTTTGTCCTGAATTAAGATTATTAATAAACTTTAAAATTTGATCCATTATTACCTATATCCTAATTTAATTTTTACTTGATGCATCAATTACACTTTTGAACCAAGAAGAATCTTTTTTTATTGAGCTTTGAATTGCAGAAAACATTACAGAGTTTTGAGACATCGTACTCATCTGTGTATCTAAATTCACATTATTTCCATCATTTTGTTCAATTATACCTTTAGTTTCTTCAATAGAGTAACCTTTACCTGTAGTTTCTGGTTTAATATTCATATGTCCACTATGTGTTAGGTTTAGTTTTAAATCATTTTGGGCTTGAGATTTATTTAACTCATCATCAAACTTTAACTCTTTTGTTTTAAAACCTGGAGTATCTATGTTAGCAATATTTGTTGATATTACTTTCTGGCGTTCTCCTCTAAAATTTAATTGCTTAAATAATAATTCTGTTACACTACTTGCTTCCATTATATTTACCTACCATCACCAATAGATTCAATAACTTTTTTATTGATATCATCAATACCACTTATTGCTTTTTGTGCTTGTTCGAATCTTCTTTGAGCATCAATCATTGATACCATAGAACCTATTGCACTTGTATTGCTTCTTTCCAATGAACCTTGTAATATAAATTTCTGATTATCCTCTATTATTTTAACATTTTCATCATTTGTTGATTTATAGTTATTATTTCCAATTTTATCTAAATCTTTAAAATTTACAGAAACTACTGCTATGGCTGCTAAAAGTTCTTCATTATTTGCTGCAATTGGATTGTTAGTATTATCTAAAACTTTATAACCATTTTGTGTTACTAAATTTCCATCAACTACTTTAAATTTACCATCCCTTGTAAGTTCAATATCCCCAGTATTAGATTCTACTTTAAAATATGTATCTGTTTGACTTAAGGCAAAATCTAAATTATTTCCAGTAGGGGTAATAGAGCCCAACTTGCTATTAATATAATTATGATCAATTTTTGGTACAGTATTCATAATATAACTAAGATTCGATACTTTTTCACCCTCTTTATTTGTTCTTTCTAAGTAACTATTAAAAGAACCTTCTGATAAACTATCTTCTTTAAAGCCCGTTGTATTTAAATTTGCTAAATTATTTGATATAACATCAACTCTATTTAACTGATTTATCATACTAGCTGCTAGCGGATGTGTACCTTGAACCATAAATTATCCTTCATTACCAAATTGTGAAATAAGTGCTTCCAAATCATCTTCTCCTACAGTACTAGTACCATCGCCAGAAATATGTTTTGCTATCTGAACTTCAGGTTTATTACTATCATCTTCGAAGATTCCATTTAAATATGTACTTAAACTTTTAATTACAGACATTACTCTCTCTATTTTCTGACGATTTATATCATGGTATTGCATTAATTCCATAGCTTCAAATACTTTATTATTTTCACCATCTACTGTACTTGATAGCTCTTTAGATTCATTTAATACATTTTTTGCTAACTCTAAATTTTCACTAAATACATCAATATTAGGAAACTTTGTCCCTAATGATTCAAGAAGAAATATTTGCTTCTCTACAAATTCACCCATACTTTTATTATATTTTTGTATATTATTATTTTCATCTAATATAAAGCTTAAAACATCAAAAATTTGAGATGCTTTCTCTTCACTATCTTCTGCCACTTCATTTAGTTGATTTACTACCTTATGTTCGTTCTCAACAGGCATAGGATATTTATCCCCATCAGAAGCAACCTCTTCATCACCAGCAGAGGTAACCTCTTCGCTTGTTTTTTGTTCAGGTTCATTATCTGATATACCATCTATCCCTGCTAATATATCATCAAAGTTTTCTTCCTGAGTAGATTCTATTTCAACTGGTTCGTCATCAGAAATACCATCAATACCAGCTAATATATCATCAAAGTTATCTTCTTCTACAGGCTCATCATCAGAAATACCATCAATACCAGCTAATATATCATCAAAGTTATCTTCTTCCACAGATTCAACTGCATCATCACTTTGTACATCCTCAACTGCTTCTTCTGGCTCGAAATCAGCTCCGTTCATTAAAGCTTCAATCTCTTCTTGACTCATACTCATAATAGTTAACCTTTAACTAGTCCATCTAGTTTTTCTTTTAGTATATCAGCACTAAACGGTTTAACAATGTAATTATTAACACCTGCTTTTAATGCAGTAATAACTTCACCCTTACCACCTTCTGTTGTAATCATTACAATTGGTATCTTTTTATCTACACCTCTAATTGTTTTAACTAATTCTAGTCCATTCATATTTGGCATATTCCAATCAGTTAAAACTACATCATAGTTATTATTCTCTTGAAATAGTTTCCAAGCAACAACACCATCTTCAGCTTCATCGTAATCATCTTTAGCTACACCTAATTGCTGAACCACATTACCTATAATTCTTCTCATTGTTGTACTATCATCTACAATTAATATTCTCATACATACTTCCTTTAATAATAAAATACCGTAAACATTATACATAAAAAATTTGAAACTTATCTTATAGAAAATAAAAAGATTAATATTTGTTTAATTAAATATTTAGTAAACTTAGTTTAATTACAGATTTTAAGGATTGAAAATGATTAGAGGTTTATATACAGCTGCTTCGGGAATGACGGCACAACAACAAAATATTGATGTTATATCAAATAATATAGCTAATGTAAATACTACTGGATTTAAGCAAGATAGAGCTGAATTTCAAGATTTAATGTATCAATCCTTAAACTATACAGCGGGGGCTACGTCAGCCACTACAAATAACCCTGTAGGGATTGATGTAGGATTAGGTGTAAGAACTGCTGGTATCCAAAAAAACCATATTCAAGGTAGTTTAAAAGAGACTGGTAATAGTTTGGATATTGCAATAGCAGGGGATGGGTTTTTTAAAATTACAACACCAGATGGTGAAACAGCTTATACTCGTGATGGTTCATTTAAAAAAGATAATGAGGGCTCTTTGGTTACTGTTCAAGGGTATAAACTAGACCCAGAAATTGTAATACCTGAGGGTTTAATCAATATTTCAATTGGTGATGATGGTATAATAACAGCTACAGATGCTGGAACTGGAGAACTTTCACAATTAGGTCAAATAACTTTAGCAAATTTTATAAATCCTGCAGGTTTAGCACCAAAAGGTAATAATCTGTACTCTGAAACTACAGTTTCTGGTAATCCAGTAGAGGGTAATCCTGGACTTAATGGAATTGGTAGTTTACGACAAGGTATGCTAGAAGGTTCTAATGTTCAACTTGTTACTGAGATGGTAAACTTAATTACTGCACAAAGAGCGTATGAAGCAAACTCTAAATCAATTACAACAACTGATACAATGCTTCAAACAGTAAATCAATTAAAAAGATAGGTTAATTTAATCACTTTATGGATTTACATGAATTAAAAAAAAGAAGGGAAGAGAACCTTTTAGCTCATAAAAAGAAAAAAAGAGCGTACTATATTAAAACTAAATTAAAAAATAGAGAGGCAAATCCTGAAAAGTTAGCCTCTATAGATTATGAAGTAGAATTATTTGGTGGTGATTTTGCAACAAAGCTAAAAGAGATTGCAAAGAAACAAAAAGAACATATAGATTCAAGAGAAGAGATTATAAGAAAAAAGATACTTGAATATAAAGCAAAGAAACAAGATTATTATTCAGAACATAAAGCAAAACGTCTTGAATATGATAGAGAATACAGAGAGAAGAAAAAAGAGAAGTTAAAAGAGTATAGAAAAGAATATTATAGACAAAATAGAGAATCGATCCTAGCAAAACAAAAACAAAACAGACTTAATAAAAAACTGGAAAAACAATAATGGCATCAGATTTATCAAAACTTCTACAAGATGGTTTATGTAGTACACTTACTGCATTATTATCAAAAGATGCTCAAATTAAAGAGACAACAAAAATACATGAAAAAGATCTATTAGATATTCAAACATTAAAAATAGATTCAACTTTTGAATTTGCGAATATTACTTCAACTTGGTCATTTATTATGCCAGCATATAGTGCATCATATATTTTTAATGCAATGCTAGGAGATACTAGTGAACCTGTTGATGAAATAGATGCAGATATAACAGATGCGATAAATGAATTTATAGCAAATGTTTCTGGAGGTTTATCTACAATAATTAATGGATCAGAATTAGAAGATTTAGGTTCTGTTAAATCAACTACTACTTTAGATGGCATAATAGAAAAAAATCAAATAGAAGATACAGACAATATGTTTAAAATCTTAATTGATTTAGATGGTGTAGATATAACTATATTTGTTACATTTGACAAAGTAATAATGCCTTTTATAGAAGCTATTAGTAAAAGTAAAAAATCATTCTACCCAGTAGAGGAAATAGTTGAAGAGTCCCATGAAAATGCTGAGGAAGAAATTGATAATAGAGAGATTGAAAATTTAGAACTTACAGAAGGTAGTCTAGATAATAATGAGTTAGAGAATATTGAAACCCAAGATCAAGATTCAGAAAATAAAACTAACAATATGACTAATAATGAAACTAAAGATAAATCAGACGATTCAAATGATGAAGAAGAGATTGAGTTATCTGAAGAAGAAAAAAAAGCTAAAAAGCTAAAAAAATTTATTATTGCTATTTCAGCTCTTATAATTCTTACTATAACTACTGGTATAGTTATGTATTTTATGGGGATGTTTGATCCTGTTCCTATTATGAAAGAAGATACAAATACAACAAAAGTTATAAAAAATAAAGATGATATAGATATTGTAAAATATCCAAATAAAAACAGTGTGAAATTTTCTCAATCTAAGATTAATGTAAAAAGATTAAATACACGACTTGAAGAATTAACAAAATATACAGTGCTAAGTCCTAATGAGATAAAAGAGCTAGAAAAAGTACAACAAGAGAGACTAAAAAATCTAGAAAAAGAGGCTATGCTATTAGAGTTTTCTAAATTGAATAAAGAGGAAAAAATATCTCCTAAAGTTCTAAAACAACAATCATCTACTGAAGATAAAACAATAGATGGTAACAACACTAAAATAGTAGAAAAAACAACACCAATTGCTGAAATAGAAGAAGATAATAAGTTAAAATTTATATTAGTGCATAGCTTAAAATATAAACTATTTAAAGAGATGATTTTAAAAAGTGATACTAAAAAGGCTAGAATATCAATATGTAAAGATAAAGATGGTAGAACTGCTGTTTATATTGGTCCATTCGAAAATAAAAACTCTCAATC